>JASLGI010000002.1 GCA_030149685.1 Bacillaceae bacterium
CCAAGTAGAAGGTAGTTCGTGATAGAGGTCGTTTTGTGTCACCGTCTGCGTTGATTCTTCTTCTACAGCAGATGAGGAATCCGCCTTTTCTTTTGGCGCAAACAAATTTTTAAAAAATGCGGTAATCTTTTCAAACAATGAGCATCTCTCCCTTTTGTCATATGATTTTTTTATTATAGCATATCATTTTCTTGATTTTTAATATAATAAACACAAAAACCTCGTATCTTTTTTTAGATACGAGGAATAATACACAATTAATTACATACGCGCACGACGCCAACGAAGAATAAAGACGTACACGAACATCGCAATGAACATTAATGTTCCTGCGGATTGATACATCAATGGGAACCCTTCTGTAGCGACTAGCACTCCCCAAACATACGCACCTGAGGCCATACCGATATCATAAAAAATAAAGAAAGTCGAAATCGCATGACTACTACGAGCAGGTGTCGTACTTTGGATTGATAATGTTTGAAACCCTGGCATGAGTGAACCGTAACCGAGTCCGATCAATGCAGCAGCGACTAAAAAGATGAATGCTGTCGTCGTCATACCGAGTGTCCAAAGCCCGATTCCGAAAACGACTAAGCTCGGAATCAAAACGACCGGCGCACCTTTTTCATCCATTAACCGTCCGAGCGACGGGCGAGAACCGATCATGAAAAAAGCATAAACGATAAAGAAATAACTCGCCACCGTTGCGATATTTAACTCTTCTGCATACACGGGTACGAACGATAAAATACTCGCATAAGAAAATCCGACGAGACCGATGACAATACCTGCAGGAATTGCTCGCACTTCAATTAAATCATGTGGTTTTAAAGCAAAGCTGAACTTTTCTTCTCGCGGCGCTTCTTTTAATGTAATCATCGAACTAAAAATGACACTGAGTACCATGAGCACCGTTAACACGAGAAACATCCAATTGAATGTTAACTTCTGCACGAGTAATAATCCGAGAAACGGGCCGATCACAAGCGCTAAGTTCATCGCCATCGCAAAATAGCCCATGCCTGCTCCTCGACGCTTCTCTGGAATAATGTCTGCTGCAATTGATCCTGTCACAGTCGTTAAGATTCCGAAAGAAACACCGTGTAAAAACCGAACTGCGAGTAACGGGCCGAGTTCTGTCATGAAAAAATAAAGCGCCGTCGTTCCAGCAAATAAAATGACATTAAACATCAACGTACGCTTTTTCCCGAATAAATCCAAAATCTTCGGACTAATCGGACGAATTAAAATCGCTGCAATAAGCATAACCGTTACGACGAGTCCTGCACTCGACTCTGAACGCCCTAATTCATCAATAACGTATAACGGCAATGTCGTAAGCAACGCATAAAAGACGATAAAGATAAAAAGTTGGGTGAAGAAAATCCCGATAAAACTTCTCGTCCATATCGACTCTGAAACTTTACTCATTCAATCATCCTTTTATTTATTTTCTAACTTCATTAGCAACTGATACAATTGCTCTTTTTCTTCTACTGAAAAATGAGCAAACCATTGCCTTTCAATCTTTTCAACATCCCGTACAACGAGTGGAAACTTCTCTTTCGCCTCCTCTGTTAGATAAACGATTCTCTCCCGTTTATCGGTACCTTCTTTCCGTGAGACCCATCCGCTTTTTTCCATTCGAACGAGCGTCCGTGTTACGGTTGGTGCTTCAACATTCAAATAAGAAGAAATTTCACTCTGCGACGTTTCGCCGTACTTATGTAAGAAAAACAAAATAGACCACTGAGCCATATAGAGCTCGTGATCTTGGAGTACTTCATTCATCCCTTTACTCACTTCACGTGTCCGTTGAAACAATAAATGAAAAATATCTCGTTTTCGATTACTCACAATATGCTCCTTTACTTACCTAGGTAACTATTAGTAGTATACGGATGTAAAAAGACGATGTCAACTAAGTGACATCGCTTAAAAAATATAACGTGTTTGAATTAATTCGATAAATTTTTTCATCGATGGTGATAAATGACGGCTCGTTAAATAATTCAAATAGACCGATCGACGTAAAGCGTTATCGTTAATTTGTAACATTTTCACCGGTAAATTTTCCGGTAATCTCGTGACATAACTTTCAGGCAAAAAAGTTACGCCTAAATTTTTCTCAACGAGAGAAACAGCTGTTTCAAATCGCTCCACTTCATAAGCAACTGGCGGAAAAACATTGTGATTATGAAAATACGCCTGTGTATTTTTCCGTGTTTGAAAGCCTTCTGGAAACATGATCCAATCTGTCGTTAAATAATCACTCACCGACCACTGTTCTTTTTTCGCTAAACGATGGGATTTGTGAATAAGTAAAGCCATCGGTTCATCGTATAATTTAATCGAAGCAATTGCCTCGTCCATCAGTACGTGATTTGTTATAACAATATCCGCTTCAAACGTTTCTAGTACTCGACGAACATCTTCTACGCTTAATACTTCGCGCAAACGAATTAACGTCTCTTCATCTATTTGGCGAAACTGTTGAATCACTTCCATGAGCCAATGTTTCACCGACTCCATCATTCCTACACGTAATTGAGGAAGCCCTCTTTCTTTTAAACGTTTCATCTCTCGTTCAACATGACGAAAATACGTGACGAGTCGAACGCCTTCATCGTAAAAAAATCGTCCTTCTTCTGTCACTTCAACCGAACGAGTCGTCCGATGCAATAGCTGCAAACCGAGCATATTTTCTAAATCTTGAATCGCTTTACTTAAAGAAGGTTGCGAAATGTGTAATTTCTTCGCTGCCTTGCTAAAGTTCCCTTCATCGACTACTGCTAAAAAATACGTAATTAACCGGATATCCATCATTTTTCTCCATTCATAGATAAAAGTTATAAATATATAGTTTTATGATATTAGTAACTATAAATAAAATCAACTACAATGTTCATGGTAATCTAAAAAGAGGTGGTTTTTTTGAAAAGGCTTACAACTAAAAATGTGACATGGAGTGGCCGAATCGATCCCGATGCGATGCGTCTTCATGAAGCTGTAAACCTCACCGACTTTCCTACATATAAAAAAGAAAGTACGCGAGGTTCTTTCACTTTTGTCGGTTTTGCATCAGATGAAGGTGTTCGACGCAATAAAGGGCGACTCGGCGCAAAAGAAGCACCATTGACTGTACGGAAACATTTAGCAAGTTTGCCTCATCACTTTCAGTCAAAACTATATGATGTTGGAAATGTTCACTGTGACGATGGGCAATTAGAAAAAGCACAAGAAACACTTGGCGAAACAGTTGCGACAATTCTTCGTCAAAAAAGTACGCCCGTTATTATCGGTGGTGGACACGAAACGTTGTACGGACACTACTTAGGTGTTAGAGAAGCACTTGGTCCTGATGCGGTGATCGGTATTATTAATATCGATGCTCACTTTGATTTACGAAAAGCAGACGAAGCAACGAGTGGTACAATGTTCCGCCAAATTTTAACGAATGACGAAAATGCTCGTTATCTTTGTTTAGGTATTCAAACTTTAGGGAATACGAGTACATTGTTTAACACTGCAGACCAATTAGGTGTGGAATACGTCTTGCGCGAAGATGTCGAGCGACTCGCACATACTGAACAAGTTATTGAAAGTTTTTCAGAAAAATGCGACGCTATTATGATGACGCTTTGTATGGATGTCGTCCGTCAAGCAGATGCACCAGGTGTGAGCGCTCCTGCACCATTTGGCCTCGATAGTCAAACCGTACGTTCACTTATGCAAACGGTTGCGCAACGCCAAAACTTTGTCAGTTTCGACATTTCTGAAGTCAACCCGACGTATGACCGAGACGATCAAACGAGTCGACTCGCTTCATACCTTATCGGACAAACATTATTAACGATAGAAAGAGGTGACCGTTCATGACATTTGATATTAACCAAGTCGGAACGATATTTATCGCCATTATGCTCCTTTTCTTAGGGACATACTTTATTCACAAGTTTGAAATATTAAAACGTTTTGCAATTCCGGCACCTGTTATCGGAGGATTGATTTTAGCGACAATTTTATTTTTCACTGCACGCTACGACATTTTAACGATCAACTTCGATACATCTTTACAAAGTTTATTTATGCTTATGTTCTTTACAACGGTGGGATTAAATGCTAGTTTGAGCTTTATTAAAACAGGGGGAAAACTTCTCCTTATTTATTGGTTCTTTGCTAGTCTATTATCAATCGTTCAAAACGCTTTCAGTATTTCTTTAGCGAAGTTATTTGGACTAGAACCACTCATCGGATTAATGGCTGGATCGATCTCTATGATCGGTGGGCACGGTGGAGCTGCCGCATTCGGTGAAACGATTGAAGGGATGGGTGTTGAAAACGCGATGGCAATCGGACTTGCAGCAGCAACGTTCGGACTCGTCGCAGGTGGTATTATCGGTGGACCTGTCGCACGTTTCTTAATTAAACGAAACAATTTAGATACGACACCGAACTTAGATATCGAACCGCAATACCAAATCCCAGAAGGTGTCGAATCGAGTCGTCAAATCGACCCATTACAAAACTTCTTCATTCACTTAGCACTCATTACATTCGTTATGTTTGCAGGTACATTAATTGCTGAAACATTTTCAGAAACGACAGGCGTCATTTTACCGAACTACGTAGGAGCGATGTTCGTTGCTGTTCTTATCCGTAGTTTCTTAGATACGAAGTCGATTCGTTCAATTTTCGCTTTCGATATGAAATTAAACGACAATATCGGTACTGTTTCACTCGGTATTTTCTTATCGATGGCTGTGATGAGTATTCAGCTCGGACAAATTTTAGACTTAGCATTACCGATTCTCGCAATCGTTGCTGTTCAAATTTTATTCATCATCCTCTATAGCGTCTTCTTCGTCTTTTACTTCATCGGTAAAAACTACGACGCAGCTG
>JASLGI010000265.1 GCA_030149685.1 Bacillaceae bacterium
AGAATATAAAGTGTATATGCTCGGATTTGCACCTGGTTTTCCATTTTTGGGAGGAATGGATGAACGTCTCGCAACACCTAGAAAAGAAAATCCGAGATTAACGATTCCTGCAGGTTCAGTCGGTATTGCAGGACATCAAACAGGGATTTATCCATTAGAAACACCTGGTGGCTGGCAAATTATCGGGCGAACACCGCTTGATCTTTTTTTACCAGACCAAACACCGCCAACACTTTTACAACCAGGCGATACGATCCGCTTTGAACCGATCGATGAAAGCGATTACGAGAAATGGAAGGAGGAACGCTAGATGACAGTTACAGTGACACACCCAGGTTTACTTGCCACAATTCAAGACGGCGGAAGATATCATTCGCAAAAGTACGGCGTCATCGTCGGTGGAGCAGCAGATGACTACTCTTACCGTTTAGCGAACCTTCTCGTCGGCAACGACCCGGCAAACGCAGCAATTGAAGTGACGATGTTTCAAACGTCTTTCCGCTTCGAAGAAGATACATTATTTGCCGTGACAGGCGGCGATTTACAGCCCCTTTTAGATGGCAAACCGCTCCGTATGTGGCAACCCGTCATCGGACGCCAAGGAGAAGAGCTTCAATTTCAAGCACCGCGCACAGGCGCTCGCGCTTACGTCGCACTTGCAGGAGGGGTCCGTGTACCGTACGTGTTGAATAGTCGAAGTACGTATTTACGTGCCAACTTCGGCGGATACGGCGGACGACCGTTACGAAAAGGTGACTTTATTGAAACGGGCGCATTAAACTTATTGAATGAACGCATTTTTGATCATTTAAATGACCACGGACCAGCACAATGGACATTGAACTATCAAGAATTACTCGATGTCGATCAAGAACAAGTCATTCGATTTATTTCAGGTAATGAGTACGCAGCATTCACTGTCGAATCTAAAGAGTCGATTGAAACGGATACTTTTACTGTGACGAGTCAATCCGACCGCATGGGATGTCGTCTCGATGGGCCAACGTTACGATTAAAAGAACAAGAAGAATTATTGTCTGAAGCAGTGACTGCCGGTACGATTCAAGTGCCAGCGAACGGAAAGCCGATCGTTTTACTCGCAGACCGTCAAACGACAGGAGGATATCCGAAAATTGGCCAAGTCATTTCAAGTGATTTACCGAAACTTGCGCAATTGCGTCCAGATGCCAATATTCGATTCCAAAAAATTTCTCATCGCGAAGCTGAACGAATCTTATTACAAAATGAATGGACAATTCACCAAATGGCTTTAGGCATCCGCTTAAAAGTACATGAAGTGTAGGAGGAATTTGATGATTACTAAAGATGAACGCCTGCAATTAGAAGCTTTATTCCGCCTAATTGAACAGAGCGATATTAATACATTTGAGTTACAAAAAGAATCGATGTCACTTTATTTTCAAAAAAAACCGAGCGATACGAATGTTGCAATTCAACGCGATGAACGATTCATCCAAGAAACTGTGCCACATGTCAAAGATGAAACAATCGTACCGACAACACCCGAACCGAGCATTCAAGAAACGCTACAACCTGAACGCGAAGAGTTGCATACGATTACAGCCCCGATGATCGGGACATTTTACAAACGAGCAAATCCGCAAAATGAACCATTCGTTCAAGTCGGTGATGCGGTGCATAAAGGTCAAACGATTTGTATTTTAGAAGCGATGAAACTGTTAAACGAAGTCCAAAGTGACGTCGACGGAGTCATTGAAGAGATTTGTGTCGAAGAAGGCGAAATTATCGAATTTGACCAACCGCTTTTCCGCATTAAACAGGTCGATGCCAATGATTAAAAAAATATTAATTGCCAACCGTGGAGAAATTGCTGTTCGTATTATTCGCGCCTGCCAAGAGATGAACATTCAAACGGTGGCGATTTATTCCACAGCAGATGAAGAAGCATTACACGTTCAACTTGCCGATGAAGCCTATTGCGTTGGTCAAGCGCCGTCTCATCATAGTTATTTAAACATTGAAGCGATTCTTAGTATCGCGCTACTTGCCAAAGTCGATGCGATTCATCCAGGATACGGTTTCCTCGCAGAAGATGCCGATTTTGCTCAATTGTGCCAAGATAGCGACGTCATGTTCATCGGACCGTCTGCAGAGGCTATTCGAAAAATGGGCATTAAAGATATGGCGCGAACGACGATGAAAGAAGCGGGTGTGCCGATCGTTCCCGGTTCAGACGGTACCGTATTGAATACAGAAGAAGCGATCTCTATCGCCAACCGTATTGGCTATCCTGTCATTATTAAAGCAACAGCAGGCGGTGGCGGTAAAGGAATCCGCGTCGCACGTGACGAAGAAGAGTTGATTGCGAACTTCGAACTGACACAGGCCGAAGCACGCGCCATTTTTGAAAATGATGGCGTCTATTTAGAAAAATATATCGAGTCGTTTCGCCATATTGAAATTCAAATCGTTGGCGACCGCTTCGGCAATGTCGTCCATCTCGGCGAACGCGATTGTACAATTCAACGCCGTATGCAAAAACTCGTTGAAGAAACACCTTCGATTGCTGTGTCTCCGAAAACGCGAGCTGCGATGGGGGAAGCGGCCGTTCGCGCAGCGGAAGCCGTACAATATGTCGGCGCAGGGACTGTCGAATTTATTTACGACCAAGTAGCGGATGAGTTTTATTTCATGGAAATGAATACACGCATTCAAGTCGAACATACAATTACCGAAATGGTGACAGGTGTCGATTTAATTAAAGAACAAATCCGTATTGCTGACGGTGCGCCGCTATCCTTCCGTCAAGAAGATATTCAAATGAATGGCTGGTCGATCGAATGCCGTATTAACGCAGAAGACCCGGACAAAAACTTTCTTCCTTCCCCAGGAACGATTGAAAAATGTCACTTCCCTGATGGCTTCGGTATTCGTGTCGATAGCGCAATGTATCAAGGATATACGATTCCTCCCCATTACGATTC
>JASLGI010000066.1 GCA_030149685.1 Bacillaceae bacterium
TCGTCGACGCGATCGAGTCGTACACCGGTGAAACGCTCACCCACGAAGAAGAAAATGCTTTCGAACCCGAACGGTACGAAGGAACGTACGACAACTGGACGATCCAAATCGCCATCGACCCCGACGACCGCGACCGCGGCTGGCGCTTGTTCATTTTCGACTTCGACGCATGACATGCACCTTGTTATAAAAAACAAACCTAGTGTTCCTTTTGATGAATGTAACGGAGCGCTAGGTTTTTTAGTCTACCTGAATCCAATGATTGAACCTCACTCTTTCATTCATAAAACTTCACCCGAATTGCTCCAGCTACGCACTTGCCACCTCTTCCATAAAAAGAACCGCTCCTTCCCTTCTTCTATTCGACTAGAATCATTTTCTAAAGTGTCACGCTCGCAATATAACCATCCATGTACTCATTCTTACATGTCACTCAATATAACGACCAACTATTCCCATTTATAATATGATAGAATTAAATCAATGATAGGTAAGGAGAGGATAATTATGTCATATGAATGGTATTTTGCGCCGTTAAACGGTGGACAAGCGAGTGGGTTAAACGACTCTGGTGTTTCTTACTTTGAAGCAGACCCGATTCGTTCTGTGGCAAAAGAAACGTTACAAGACTCAATTGACGCACTACATGACAGTGAACAAAAAACAATCATCAAATTCAATACATTTCATGTTTCTCAAGAGGAAGTGCCTGACTATAAACATTTAGTACATGCCTTTGAAAGTGGAGCCGAACGATGGGGACATCACCCCGCTACAAAGAAATTTTTTGAGAACGGTTTGAAGATGCTCCAGCGCAAAGAAATTCCTATCTTGGCAATTCAAGACTACAATACGACTGGACTATCTGACGTAGGAAACACAAGAACGGGCGGATGGTACACACTTATACTATCAGCTGGAGTTACCGAGAAAGCTTCGACAGATGGTGGATCGTATGGAATCGGAAAAAATGCGCCTTTTGCCGCCTCAGCGTTAAGAACGGTATTGTATAGCACTAAAAATAGAGATGAGCAAATTGGCTTCCAAGGAATTGCTCGTATTCCTACGATTACAGATGTAGATGGTGAAGACACACAAGGTACAGGCTACTTCTTTAATGCTACTGAGCGACAGCCTCTCGTCGATGCCGAGGACATTTTGTCGCCTTACCGACGAACAGCATATGGAACTGACAAATTTGTACTTGGGTTCAATGACGAAAAAAATTGGAAGGAACGTTTAATCGATGAAGTGTTAAGTAGTTATTTATTAGCGATTTATCGTGGAACATTAGAAGTCCACGTAAATGATGAAGTCATTAATAAAGAGTCTCTCCCAAAAATGATTAACATCATCCGTAAATTCAATAAAGAAAGCTTAGCATTACAATATTATGAAGTATTGCATTCTACACATACGATTTCTTATGAGAAAGAATTTAAAACGGTAGATGGCAGTAAAGAAAAGGCTACCTTACTCCTTTTAGAAAGAGACGGTTTCAAAAAACGGGTAGGTTTACACAGAAGTACCGGTATGAAAATATTCGATAAAGGACACTTCCGCACTCCTTTAGATTTTTCAGGTATTTTTATTGTTGAAGGTGAAAAGCTCAATGCAGCCTTACGGGAAATGGAGCCCCCTACTCACGATGAATGGAAACCGGAACTTTATAAAGAAAATACAAAATATGCGAAAAAACTAATAGCTGATATTTATGCTTGGCTCAATAAAACCGCCAATTCTTTACTCACTTATGATGTTTCTGAACATTTTCAAATTCAAGGAATTGAAGAATTACTGCCTGATTTAAGCGATGCGAGCGTCACTACAATCGAGGTGAAAAAGGACACGTTGAAAGATCGAATTTCTACCATTCGGCCAAAACAAAAGCAAAAGAAACCACGTCCTAAACCAGTCATCCCTACATCAGGAGGTAATGATATTGAAGTTCCTGAAACTGTACGTGAAGGAGAAGCTAAAGAAAATCCCCAAACGCCAAAAGATCCAGGTAGTGGAAACGAAATGCGTAAGGCACGTATATCACGTATCAATGTATTTTGTACGAATCCTGTAACAAAAGAATACACCGTTCTTATTACGCCACAAACGGTGGGAACCCTTTCCTTACAAGTGAAAGCAGTTGGTGAAAACGGCCGTACGAAAAAAGTTGTTATTTCTGAAGCTCACATTGGCGGAGAACAGCTCTCGATTACAGACAATGTAGTCGGTCCAATTGTTCTAGATACGAAAGATGTAGCGGATTTAAAGCTAACGTTAGACACACCAAATCGGTTGGCATTGGAGGTCATTAAACAATGAGTATTAAACCTAAACATTATCCCCATCCAGTATTAGAAAGCCAATTTTCTGATCCAGACCCTGACTTTAACGACAGTTCTTTTGACTTTAACTTAAATCATAAATCGAACGATACCGGTACTCGATTAATATTCGACTCTACTTTCAAATTGACAAACAGCACTCTTGAAGAGTTGATTGAAGAAGAGAAAGCAACGTTCTCACTTCTAGTCATTTGTGAGTCCATGTCTT
>JASLGI010000076.1 GCA_030149685.1 Bacillaceae bacterium
CATTTTCTTCATCATATTGAACGACTCGATGTTCATTTTCGTTCAACATTGCTTTAGGGATTTTTACACAGCGAACAATATGTTTGCCATTTTGAGATTGTCGTTTAGGCAACGCAAGCACCTCCGAAAACCGTATCAAAAGATATAATCTTATCTAGTGTACCACCTTATGGAAATTAAGAGAAGACTAATCTTTTTGGCTTTCACATGCTCGACGCGAAATTCGGTCACTTAGCGACGTTAAAACTTCGTAAGGTATCGTTTTTAGTCGTTCTGACCATTCCTCGACTTTAATCTCACACTGTCCATCTTTTCCGATAAATGTGACAGTTTCCCCGACTGGATATGCTTTCGGTAAACGAATCATACATTGATCCATACAAATCGTTCCGATAATCGGCACTCGCTGACCATCGATCAATACTTCTTGACCGGTAAGTCCTCGCGCTAAGCCATCTGCATAACCAATTGGCAATGTTCCAATCCATTCTTCTTTTTTTGTCACGTAACGACTCCCATAACTAATCGGAGTTCCTGCGGGTACTTTTTTTACAAAGCTTAATGCACTTCGTAAAGTAAGCACCGGTTCCCAAGGAAAATCGCTCATCTCTTTCACATCTTCTGACGGAGCGACTCCATATAAACTAATACCGAAACGTACGGCATCAAAATATGTAGACTCATATAAAATACTTGCAGCAGAATTTGCTGCATGAACAATTTTTGGACGTTTTTTCAATCCTTGTACTATTTGACGAAAGAATGCGAGCTGATGTTTCGTCATTTCACTTTTTTCGTCTGCTCTTGCAAAATGTGTAAATATTCCTTCTACTTCAATATTATAATTCTCTGCCTCTCGTTCAATCGCTCGTGCTTCTTCTACTGTCCGTACACCGATTCGTCCCATTCCACTATCAACTTTTATATGTATGTAAAGAGCAGGACCTGTCGATTGAACATAAGGTAAAAGTGCTTGCAACGCGTCAAGAGATGGAACAGTGATTCGAATATTATGCGCTTGTGCATAAGAAGCAAACGGTGCGACACTCGGCCCTAATATAATTATCGGTTCATTTTTGAAATGTTTGCGTAATTTTATTGCTTCTTCTGGAATTGCAACAGCTAAAGCACTTGCACCATGCTTAAGCGCTGCCGATGCAACGAGCTCATCGCCGTGTCCGTAAGCATTCGCTTTAACAACAGCAATGATATCAATATCTTTCCCTCGCCATTTATTTTTTAAACATGTTAAGTTGTGGGCAATTGCTTTTTCATCAATTAATATTTCCGTCGGACGATACATCATTTTCTTGCTCTCCTTTCATGCGGATCACTTGCGCTGCCGCAACCGTTTCTGTATGTGTAATCGTAATAAACGCGTGTTCTTTCTTTCCTTTAAACAAAATGTAAGGCGCTCCTCTTTCATCTGACAATACGTCAATATCTGTAAAGGCACAATCGGCTCCAATCCCTGTGCCAAGCGCTTTTGCAAATGCTTCTTTTGCAGCGAATCGTCCGCTAATATATTCGACTTGTCGACGAGGAGAAAGTGTTTGCAACCGTTCTTTTTCTCGACTCGTCAAAATTCGGTCAACAACGGTCGGTTTCCTATGGAAAAGTTTTTCTATTCGCTTGAGCTCTACAATATCGAGACCAATTCCTTGAATCATGACTTCCTCCTTTCTATCTCTCCAAAAAATCCGTATACTAGTAACGAAACTAATCGAGGTGAAATTATGTTTATTCGTACAGAAAACTTTTCACAATATGTGAAATCATACCCTATCGTAACGACATTACTCATCCTAAATATTCTCATTTACTTATTTGGGTTCATTCCTGGTTATGGCGATATAATGTATTTACTAGGAATGGGGAGTAACTATCATTTAGCTGCTGGAGAATGGTGGCGTTTATTTACACCGATGTTCCTCCATGCTGGTTTTTCTCATTTGCTCATGAATATGTTTTCGTTATTTATTTTCGGTCCTGAATTAGAACGTTTCGCAGGCAAGTTTCGTTTCCTTAATATCTATTTAATTTCAGGTGTTTTAGGAAATGTCGCGACGTTTTTATTCGAACCGATCAATTATTTATCTGTCGGAGCAAGTGGGGCTATCTTCGGTATTTTCGGTGCTTTCGGAGCACTCGTCTATTACACACATAAAGTGTTTCCTGCACTGAAACAAATTATTTTGCCGATGATCGTCCTCGGGGTCATTATGACATTCCTCGGCTCAAACATTAATGCTTCTGCCCATATCGGTGGGCTCGTTACTGGCTTTGCTTTCGGATTGTATTTCTTCCATCCAAGACAGTTGAAACGACGCTTAAAACGAATCAACACCGACCAATATCGATAAGAAAGAAGACTGCCCTTATCTAAAAGAGCAGTCTTTTTTTATTCCTTTTCTTCAAATGTCTCTTGATAAAAAATATAGCGAGCATCTTCGATATCCATATGTGGTACGCGTCCTTCTGCTTGCCAACTACCTGACTTTATTTTTAACATCAATGTTCCTACATTGCCGCGTTCTTGGAAAATACTTTGACGAATCGTCGATGACTGTACGCGGCGTCTCGTCGTGTACATCGTATACAAACTAAGTAATCCCCGGTGACGAAGAATGACTTGTTTTTCGATGACTTGGAAACGTGCGGAACGGTGACGCCAAGCACTGTGGGCAACATGCAATGGTACAAGCAATACTGATAACCACCCATATGGCGGAAAGAAATAGATGAGTGCGACGATAATTGGAAGGAGCCAATTGTAATGCACCCTGCGAAAATACGGTCGAGAACGTTTCGATAATCGGTACGAAGGATTCGGAAACTCCATCGTCGGGAATAAACTCATTAACAATTGTTCGCGTTTGGCAGAACGAACGAGTGGAAATAAATTTAACTTTTCTCCATCTCCACTAACACTTCCTGCACTGTGTAAAACGACTGTTTCATACCCGATCAGTTGACGGAATGGATTTTGAATCACTTCAATTCCTTGAACGCGCGTCAACGGTACTGTCACTTTTTTCTTCTCTAACAAACCTCGCGTAATAATAATATTTTCTTCGTCTTTTTGTACAGTAAATGCATAATAACTAATGTATGTCATCGCTACAGATAAAATCCATGCGATGAAAAAGACGACGGCTACAATCGTTGCGACAACGATAATTCCTGTTTTCAACATCGTTTGGACTTGGCCATAAATAAGTTCTACAGGTATAAACTCACTAAATTGCATGAGGAATAAAAATACCCCGGATAAAATAACACCTATTCCTCCTGATGTCGTCGCGAGCAACAAAAGTTCTTTCGTTTTCATCTGGAAAGTTGTTGCCACTTGCGGTTGTGGTTCAACAAATTCTTCTACTTGTGACTCGATCACTGGCAAGACCGATAAAAATGGAAGACCTGTCATTAATACTTCTGGTGCTTCTTTTATTTTTGCGCGACGTTTCCCATCTTCGATCACTGCTTCAATCGCTTCTGCCGCCGATTTAGAAACGGCAGGTAACACGACTTCTCCTTCGCCACTACCTCCTGCAGTTTCAATATGAATTTTAACTAAGCCAAATAAGCGGTGCAACACACTTTCTGTTGAATCGACACTTTGAATACGACCAAAAGGGACGTATCGTTTTTTACGAACGAAAATTCCATGCTCTACACGAATCTCCCCTTCTTCAAACCAATATTCAAAGCGCATCCAAGATAAAATACTACTTAATCCCGTAAATATCAGTAATACGAATACAATAAATAATGTGATTACTAAAGGAAATACATTACTTCCTGATAAGCCACCTTCTCGAAGAAGATTGATTGCAAAAATAATGAGTACAGGAATTAAGATTTCTTTAAAAATATTTAATGTAGTAATAACAGCTGATGCCCAATGTAATTGATATTTCTTGCCATATAGTTCATCAAACATCGTCTTCAGCTACTTTCGCTAATGCTGAAATTTGTCGACGCAATTCATCCGCTTCATCGATAGGAATCGCTGGAATTGCATGAACGGTCGCTGCTGTCGATATCGTTAAAACAGCTAATTTATAGTGACGCAACAATGGTCCTTGCGTTGTATCGACATGTTGTACGCGAACCATCGGAATCAATGTACGATGAATGATAAACAATCCGTGCTGCAACTCAATTTCTGTTTCACGTACTTCATAACGCCAACGAATCCAACGAATTTTAGGAAATAAATAAATGGCTAAAAATGCTTCAAGTACAACAATCGCCCCAGCTACATATATAATCCACGTTGGCCAATCCATTGTTTTTGTCAACCAAATAACGAGTGACGCTACTGCCAATGTGACGAGCGTTTGGAAAACACCGTAGATTCGCCAAACCGTTAACCCTTTTTTTGAAATTCGATTGCTAAGTTGATGAGTCAATCGAACACCGCCTTCCTTCTCATTTCTTTCATTTTACCATAGGGAATGACGTTTTGGCGAATAACAAAAAAGCATTCCCCACGCGATTAGGGAATGCTTTTGATGAAGGTTGAGTCGATCATGCCATTTGCTTAAAGAGAGATTAACCGCCAACCAGTGCTTCATCTACAAAAGGACGGGTTGGACAATTAATGTCTACTTATTTCCTCTCTCATTAACTGGGGCGTTCAGTTATATGAGTGAGTGACATACTCTATTTCGTATTTAAACTTTAGGAGATGTCTTACGACTAAACAAATATGTGCAAATGACGGGATCAATTCTTTTTTACAGCGACTAGGTAAAAAAGAATACATTAATATACTTTTTCGACTCAATAACAATGATAACATTTTTTAAAAAGATAATAAAAGTTATTTTTCCTATGTAATAGAAAATACTGTATACCAAATATCATAATAAAAAATTCATTATGTATGATAATAATTTATTTTTATTACTCCCTATTCTCTATTTCATAATACTATAATTTTATCTTCACTTAATTTTTTATTTTACTTCACTTTCGTACAATTTGTCCGATATAAGTAAAAAATAGAGATTTAAAATAATAGAGGTGTTTTCATGTCCTATCGTATTTTGTTATCTAAGCGACAATTCAATCTGTTAAAATTA
>JASLGI010000160.1 GCA_030149685.1 Bacillaceae bacterium
TTATGGCCATCTGTCGGATCGTCTTTAATAATCGTAAAACTCATCTTTTTCTTCGTCATATCTTTTGCCTCCCTAATTTGATAGTATCTATACTATAACGAATTGCAAAGGAAAGAGGGATATTATGCCATACGTTACAGTAAAAATGTTGCCTGGTCGTACCGACGAACAGAAAAAAGCACTTTGTGAAAAAGTGACCGAAGCTGTCGTCGAAACGACGGGCGCTTCAAAAGAAGCAGTCACTGTCTTCATCGAAGAAATGAACGCTGCACACTATGCAGTCGGTGGAAAACGTCTTAGCGACAAAGAGTAAAAAAGGGCGCCTCGAGCGCTCTTTTTTTATGCGCTTTGATATTTCATTTTCCACGCATCAATCCATGCGAAAGCTTCTGTCCACTCTTCTTCTTGAATGTCGAGACGCTTTTTCACAACACTCACTTTTTCTTTTCGTTCCTCTTTCGGTAAATCATCAAAATAAAGTAACGTCGCCGCAATTTCTAAAAAACGTGACGATTTTTCGTTCAATGCACGTAAGACGTCTTCAGGAATGCTTGACGCTTCGGTGAAAACTTCCGCAAACGCACGTCCTTCCTCTGTTACGCGATACGTATATTGAACACTCGCTCCTCGCACTTTCGTCTCTTCTTGTAAAAAAGCACTTTCGCACAGTTCTTCAATACGTGCTGTAAGTTCCGCTGAATACGGACCGTACAGGTGAAATGCATATTTTTCATCGACATCAAATCCGAATACTTGGGCAATATAGCCGATTTTTTGTAATTTCGTTCGTCCGGCTACTTCACCTAATGTGTCGATCCAGCGGACGATATTTGCATGTTCTTTCACGATAAACTCTCCTTACCTCGTAATTCATTTAAAATCGTTTGACAGACGGAACAAGTCATTGCTCGTTCTTCCAACCAATCTTCAGGATAATACATTTTGTGATCGACGCGGCGCTTTCCTGATATCGCATCGACGACATCGGATGCTCGCGACAACTCTTTTAACGTACGATCTGGCATCAATAAATGAATCGGTACTCGTTCATTCGGCTCGCCCGGACGATAAAAATCATACGGTAAATCACTCGGTGAATCCGTCACGAAATAATACGTCGGGTCGAGTCCCGCACTTTCAAATAACTGTTTCAGTTTACCAAATTTCTTATACTCTGTCGCCGGGTCGAACTCCGCATATTGAAATAATCGACGATTTAAAAAACGCTCGCATAAATCGGATAAAATCGAATCGCTCTCTTTTTGCCAAAAGCCGAAATACGCAAGTAACACACTTTCATCTAAAGCGACATAATCCGCAACGCTCGGATTCCCTTCAAAAAATGAGTAAAATGGCACCGGTTCATAAAGAAATGGATATTTCTTATGATACAACTCTTTCGCACGGTGTAAAATTTTCGTCAAAATGACTTCCGCACTGCGTGAGACCGGGTGGAAATAGACTTGCCAATACATTTGATAACGGCTCATAATATAATCTTCGACCGCATGCATCCCGCTCGACTTAATGACGATTCCGTCTTCGGTCGGACGCATGACGCGTAAAATACGTTCCATATCAAAATGCCCGTAACTAACGCCTGTGTAATATGCATCGCGTTGTAAATAATCCATCCGATCCGCATCGATTTGACTCGAGATGAGACTGACGACGAGCGGATTTTCATACGTTTTTGCAATGACATCCGCCACACGTTGGGGAAAATCTTCCCCGACGCGTCGAAGGACTTCATTAATTTCTGTCTCGCCTAAAATGATGCGACGTGTAAATTGCTCATGATCGAGCGAAAACACTTGCTCAAATGCGTGAGAAAACGGCCCGTGTCCGACGTCGTGAAGAAGTGCTGCAGAGAGTGCGACGAGACGGTCTCTTTCATCTAATACTCCGTCGTCAAATACGTCATCGACGATACGGCGGACGATTTCGTACACACCGAGGGAATGTTGAAAACGGCTATGTTCTGCACCGTGGAACACGAGATACGTCGTGCCGAGTTGGCGAATGCGGCGGAGGCGTTGAAATTCACGTGTTGCGACTAAGTCCCAAATGACACGGTCGCGCACGTGAACGTATGCGTGCACTGGATCTTTAAACACTTTTTCTTCTTCTAATTGTTCGAATGCGTAACTCATCGAATCCTCCTAACGTTCATTTCGTTTGATCATTCGCTGTAAATAATGAATGTATAACTCCATTTCCGAGTCTTGAAGTAAGGCATACTCTACTCGTTCTTCACTTAATGCATCTGCTAAGCGTTGCACGCGGTACATCACTTCTTGTACAGTAAGCGACTCATCGATCAACTCACTCAATGTCGCCATCACTCCCGGGTCCACCGAAGGATACGTAATTTTCGTCTCTTCTTCTTGAATGCCCCGCGCATACATCTCGCGAATAAGAGTAGCACGTGCTGCGCCACTTCCTTCGATTCCTAAATAAATTTGTACAGCGACTCCCCCGCGCACACGCCGCTGCGAAATACCTGCAAATTTCTTTCCATCGATACTTAAATCATAATCTCCCGGGCAATACGAGCCAACGACTTCACCTGCCGTAATACGACTTGCCGCTTCGGGAAATAAAAGACGGGTAAAAGCGACCATCGCTTCAAACCCTTCATCAATTTGAATCCGTCCCGTTTCTTCTGAAAAAATGAGTGAAATGTTTAAAATCCCTTCATCAAGCACGACTGCGAGTCCGCCAGAGTTGCGAACGATCGGCACGTATCCTTTCGATTCGATCAATCGGAGCGCCTCTTCCAAATGCGGCATCCGCCGGTCTTGAATCCCTAAAATGACGGACTCTTTATGTACCCACGTCCGAATGACGGGAGCTGACAATCGTTTGCCGACGAGTTCACACAATGTATCATCAGTCGCAAACGATTCGATCGGTTGCTTCGAGCGACTAATAAGTGATTCATCGACGAAGCGCCATTTTTTCTGTTGTAATAGTTCATGATTAGTCATCGTTTTCTCCCTTGTCGTTTTCTTTCATCATACCGTAAGAAGAAATAGATGTGAATGATTTCTAAACGGAAGGAAGTGACGAAAATGATGAAATTGTATCTTTTGCATCGCGAAATAAAACAAGCTAAGATAGAATTGTACGGATTTGTTCGATATTTACGATTCGTAAATAGTTATTGACATATCAATAAAGGAGACTGAAAAAAGTGAACGAAGCGAAAAAACAACAATTACAAGAAGTCGCATCACGCGCAAATATTGCAGCTTCTACATTAGATGGTTGGTATATGTTACACGATTTACGTACGATGGATTGGGCATCATGGCGCCATGTGCCAGAAGAGGACCGTCAAGTGATGGT
>JASLGI010000026.1 GCA_030149685.1 Bacillaceae bacterium
GAGTTTTTAAAAACCGGTTTAGAAGAACGGCAACAGACGATGGAGCGATTTGCAATCGCGATTGCAGAGTTGCAACAGTCGTTTTTTGAAAAAGGAAAAGAAGCTTTAAGACCGTTAACGATGAAAGAAGTAGCGACACGAATCGAGCGACACGAATCGACTGTGAGTCGGACGGTCGCTAACAAATGGATCGAAACGCAGCACGGAACGTATCCGTTGAAATCGTTATTTCCTGCTCGCGTCACCGATCAAGAAGTGACGCCCGAGCACGTCCAACGAAAAATTGAGACGCTCATTCGAAGTGAATCACCTTCGCGCCCCTTATCAGACCAAGCGATCGCAGATGCGCTTGAAAACGAAGGACTCACGATCGCTCGCCGAACGGTCGCCAAGTATCGAATCGCCCTCGGTTACGAATCGTCCACGCGCCGAAAAGTGCGGTAGTCTTATTGGAGAACGATGCCATATTTTTTAATTCGTCTCATCAAGAGAGATTGTGTAATTCCAAGATGTTTAGCAGCTTTCCTTGTCGTACCATATTGTTGTAATGCATTAGCGATTAATGTTTTTTCAATTGAATCTAAGTAAGCAGTTAAAGAACCATCATTTTTTAAATTAAGAAATGAAGGCAGTTTAGCTGCTTTTTTTATGTTATTAGGAAGATCATCTATTGTGATCTCATGATGAGGATAGGTCAATATGGATCGCTCGGCAAAGTTTTCTAACTCTCGGATATTGCCAGGCCAAGAATAATCGAGTAATAAATTTGTAACTTCAGGTTGTAAAGATGTCGTATGACCATACTTTTTATTGAACCGCTGAAAAGCTTCTTGAAGTAACGGAATAATATCATCCTTTCTTTCTCGGAGAGGAGGAATTTCAATTGGAAATACATGAAGTCGATAAAATAAATCCGCTCTAAAGTTTCCTTCTTTCACTTCTTCCTCTAATTTTTTGTTCGTTGCCGCGATAATTCGAACATTTACCTTTTTACTTTTAACTGCTCCAATCGGTAGGAACGTTTGGTCTTGCAAAAAATGTAGTAATTTTACTTGCATAGCAAGAGGAAGTTCACCAATTTCATCTAACAACAATGTCCCACCGTCGGCAATTTCAACGAGGCCTGCTTTACCGGATTCGTTCGCCCCAGTAAAAGATGCTTTTTCATACCCGAATAATTCGGACTCCATTAAACTTTCCGGTATCGCTCCACAATTTACTTCGATAAATGGTCCGTCATATCGTGTACTATATTCGTGAATCCGGCGAGCGACAGCTGTTTTTCCGACACCAGTTTCACCGGTCAATAGAACGGTCGAAGTTGTAGGAGCTACAATTTCAACTTGATTCAATACGTGACGAAACGTCGAACTTCTACCGATGAGGGAAGGCGATGTACGATCAATGCTTTCAAGTAACGCTTTGCGGACTTCGATGGTGTACCGTTTTAGCAAAGCTTCTGATTCGTCGAGCCGCTTTGTCGACTGGATAATGTCGGGCAAGTATCGAGAGTGCGTAATGACGCCGATAATTTCTTCGTTATGAACGATTGGATATCCCGTCGTCACAAATGGATTGTTCCGATTTGTATTCGTATTTGTTAACTGGACACTTTTTACGACTTTTCGTTGCTCCAGAACGAGACGCGATACAGAAGGAGAGAAAACACC
This sequence comes from Bacillaceae bacterium, assembly GCA_030149685.1. Next base: position 1,671 of record JASLGI010000026.1, read on the forward strand.
TCTTTTTTCTAAGTCGATGAGCGAATAATTGATCAGTTCGTCATTTGTTAAGTTAGATCGGGTTAATACAGCATCGTTGGCCCATATGACACGTGCAGAATGATCGGCGACAAGAAGTCCGTCTGGAATGTTATTCAATGTTTGACGAACAATTTCGTTAGAAAATACTTTTTTAAAATTCATTTTTCAATCACCTTTCTAAGAAACCCTCGATTTATAACATAAAATGAGTTGAAATCGACTCAATAATGATAACGCTTACAATCGTAGTCTATATATTGAGTCGAAGTCAAATCAACTGAATTGAAATCGACTCAATATATAGAACAAAGTAAAAGGAATGAGGAGAAAAGAGGGGAAATGCCGGAAGAAAGGATAGAAAGTTGGCACGCGACTTGCAATAAGTAGAGGGCACAATGGAAAGAAGGGTGATTTTTATGAATATCAAACATTTCAAAAATGGAACGGTACGTTCGCTTGATGATCAAGGTCGCATGTTTTCAGAGTTTATCGTCGCAGATGGGAAAATTGTCGCAACAGGTGACAATGTTACAAAATGGTTGCCGTTAGTGGAGGAAACGATTGATTGCAGTGGGAAATTTATTTTCCCAGCTTTCATAGAAAGTCACGCTCATCCTTTACATTATGCATTACAACAAAGGATGATCAACTGTTCTCCTAGTGAAACTTCAACGATTAACGATTTATTACTCGCCGTTGAAGAAAAAGTAAAAGTCGCTAAAGAAGGAGAATGGCTAATCGGTTTCGGCTGGGACGAGTCACTAATGAAAGAGGGGAGACAACCTACAATCGAAGAGTTAGATGAAGTTGCACCTAATAACCCTCTCTTTTTAAAAAGAACGTGTGTTCATAATGCAGTGGCGAATTCGAAAGCTTTTGAAGTGAGCGGGCTTCCCTTAACAGTAGAAAATCCGAAAGGCGGTAAGTTTGAACGAAAAAATGGTGTACTTACAGGATTAGTCCAAGAAAATGCGATGGATTTGTTTAAAGTCCCACCCGTTACGATTGAAGATCAGAAGAAGTGTTGGGAAGAAGCGGAGCGAAGTTTTTTATCGTGGGGTTTGACAACTTTACACGATATGGCCATTACGAAAGAAGATTTAAAAGTATATCAACAGCTTCATCGTGAAGGGAATTTAAATGTGAAGATTCGATTGTGGCTATGGGCTAATGATCAAATGGGATGGATAGGAGTGAAAGATTCTACGTACGACTTAGGAATAGAAAGTCATTTTGGAGACGACTATTTATCCATCCAAGGTATGAAATTTATGTTAGATGGCAGTGTTGGTGGCCGAACAGCAGCGGTGGCACAACCGTATGAAAATAGCGATGGAACAGGCATTTTGTATATGGATGCAGACACGATTCAACAGCAAGTGGAGACATCGATCGCCCAAGGTTTACGAGTCGCTATACATGGCATAGGCGAACGTGCAATTGAGATGGCTTTACGAGCGATTGAAAGCGCTGCTTCAACGGAGCAAAATATTAAAAGTCGCCATAGAATCGAGCATGTTGCGTTAGCAACAGAAGAACAATTAAAGCGAATGGCAGAAGAAGGAATTGTAGCCGCTTCTTCAACAGGATTTATTTATTCAATTGGCGATAGCTACTTAAATAACTTAGGAAGTAAAAGAGCGGCGAGAGTATTTCCAAATCGTACGATGAGAAATTTAGGAGTACTAGCACCTAACAATTCAGACTTTCCCGTTTGTGATGGAAATCCGCTTCTCGGAATTTATGCAGCAGTCACTCGAAAAACGTTAAATGGTCAATCGTTAGGTACAGAAGAATGTTTGACGGTCGATGAAGCTTTCCGCTCTTATACGATTGACGCTGCTAAAAGCGGGTGCGATGAACGTTTAATCGGAAGTTTAGAAGTTGGAAAGTATGCAGACTTTATTATGTTTGAACGAGATCCTTACAATCTACCACCAGAACAATTAAAAGATTTAAAAGTGCAAGAAACGTACGTCGCAGGAGAATGCTTATTTAACTTGAGAAGTGAGTAGTTAAAGAGAAGGAGTGGATCATTATGTATAGCGCAGATGAAAGAATTATTTTGGGGAGCTTAGTTATCGTTTACTTTCTTTTCCTTTTTGCAATTTCTGTTTGGATTAACAAAACGAGTATAAAAACGTATGATGATTACAATGTAGCAGGACGCACAGTTTCTATTTTCCCTCTTATTTTGACATTTGTCGGCACAGCAGTAGGCGGTTCGACATTGCTAGGTTATATGGAAAATGGGTATAGTCTCGGAATGGGTCAACAATGGATCAATTTAGGAACATTTTTTGCAGGATTAATTATGCTCGGGTTTTTCTTAGATAAAATCCGTGCATACGGAGACAAATATGACATGGTTACAATTGCGGATTATACGACGTTGCGTTATGGAGAAGGCGCTAGAATACCGACGGTCATTAGTATATTAGTTGCTTACAGTGCTATTACAGGGATGCAATTTGTAGCAATCGCTACGATTTTAAATTTAACGGTCGGTTTAAGCATGACGACAGGTATTTTAGTAAGTTGGGTCCTCTTAACACTGAAAACATATTTCGGAGGAATGAAATCGGTCATTTGGCAAGATGCTTTCCATGGAACGATTCAAACAATCGGACTGTTTATTTTATTTGTAGCAGTTATTTTAGCTTCAGGTGGTTGGTCGTCGATTCAGCAAAATGCTTCTAATTTAAATGAGAGCGCTAACTTAAGTTTATTCTCGTCTATTACCCCTCAAGAAATCTTTGTTTACTTATTAACAATTGGGGCATACCAATTCGTAAGACAAGATCTTTGGCAACGTTATTGGGCAGCTGGAAGTGCGAAAGTAGCTAAACGAGGTTATTGGATTTCAATTGTCGTAGCTGGATTAACAGGAGCAGCAGTAATAGCGATCGGAGTGATGGGGAAGTACGGTTTAGGATTAACCGATGCAAATCCTACACTAATCTACTACGCAGTAATAGGGGATGTATTTAACTTCCCGATGGTAATCATTATGATCATCGCTCTTCTTGCGACAGTCATTTCAACAGCGGATTCGTTTTTCATGGCAGGAGCGTCATCGATTGTAAATGATATCATTCGTCCGCGAATGAGTCAGTACGATGATAAGAAATTACTTCTATACAGTCGATACTCTGTCATCGCTGTATCGGTGCTTTCTCTAGTACTAGCGTTGTACATCCCTCAACTCGTTAACTTATGGGTGACAGGTACAGCGATGCTCGTATCTAGCTTGTTGGCGCCTATTATTTTAGGATTTTACTGGAAACCAGCAACGAAGAAAGGTGGAGTAGCTGGTATGTGGACCGGTTTAATTGTAGCTGTAATTTGGCAGTTCACAGGTCACCCATTCGGTATTCACCCTGTTTTCGTCGGTTTACCTATCTCGACCATCGTAACTGTTATTGTATCTTTAATGAAAGCTGAGGATCACGTTGATTTATTAGCAGAAGAGAGAGAAGTAGAAGTAAGTTCATAAAGAAAAGCAAATTGTTTTTTCCATTCTAAGTAGTGTGCTACACTTACAGTATCAAATTGGAAATGAACTTATTTCGAGCAAAAGGCTAGCCCCCGGGGGTATACCGTGGTATAGTAGTTTGTAGAGTTTGTTATCCAATAAAGGAGGAATTATTCATGGCAATTATCGATGCAACAGATGCAACATTCGAACAGGAAATTGAATCAGGCGTAACTTTAGTAGACTTTTGGGCACCTTGGTGTGGACCATGTAAAATGATCGCTCCAGTACTCGAAGAAGTAGCGGACGAAGTAGATGGGAAAGCGAAAGTTGTTAAAGTGAACGTAGACGACAACCAAACGACAGCAGCTCGTTTCGGCGTTATGTCAATCCCAACGTTAATCGTATTCAAAGACGGTAAACAAGTGGATAAAGTAGTTGGCTTCAATCCAAAAGAAGCACTCGTTCAATTAATTGAGAAACATCTTTAATTCGTAAGTAGAAGCCAGGCCGGTGACGGTTCTGGCTTTTTTTGTATAGGTGGTGAATGAATGGACCTCATCCGTGAAAAATTAAAATTACTTCCGACGTCACCTGGCTGTTATTTAATGAAGGATCGTCAAGGTGTCGTCATTTACGTAGGGAAGGCAAAAAATTTAAGCAATCGTGTACGAAGTTACTTCACAGGAAGTCATGACGGAAAAACGCAACGACTCGTCCAAGAAATCGTCGACTTCGAATACATTTTGACCCAGTCCGATTTAGAAGCGCTCGTACTCGAGCTCAATTTAATTAAACGGTACGATCCGAAATACAACATTATGTTAAAAGACGATAAATCGTACCCGTATATTAAAATAACGAATGAACGATACCCGCGCTTGCTCATTACGCGTGAAGTGAAGCGAGGAAAAGGGAAATATTTCGGACCGTATCCGAATGCGACGGCAGCGCAGGAAACGAAAAAATTGCTCGATCGTATGTATCCGTTTCGAAAATGTCGTACCCTTCCGAAAGAAGTGTGTCTCTATTACCATATCGGACAATGTTTAGCACCTTGCGTGAAAGACATTCCTTCTTCGACGTACGACGAGATGGCGAAAGAAGTGACTCGCTTTTTACGAGGAGGATACAAAGAAACGAAACAGATGATTGAGCAAAAGATGTACGATGCGTCGGAACAGCTCGATTTTGAACGTGCGAAAGAATACCGCGACCAACTCGCTCATATCGAAGCGGTTATGGAACGTCAATCGATGACGCTGAACGACTTTGTTGACCGCGACGTGTTCGGCTATGCGACGAAAAATGGTCATTTATGTGTCCAAGTCTTTTTCGTTCGACAAGGAAAGTTGATTGAACGTGAAGCGACGATTTTTCCGTACTATAAAGAACCAGAAGAAGAAATGTTAACGTTCATCGGTCAATTTTATGCGAGTAAAAAACATTTGAAACCGCAAGAAATATTCGTTCCACTGACGCTCCAAAAAGACGTGCTTGAACAACTGCTCGATTTACGAGTGCTCACCCCTCAACGAGGAAAAAAAGCGGACCTCGTGAAAGTGGCGATCCAAAACGCACGAGCGGCACTCGATGAAAAAGAGGCGTTGCTCGAACGAAAATACGAGCGGACGATCGGAGCGTGTGAAGAGTTAGGCGAGTTGCTTCATATTGAAACGCCGTTACGGATCGAGGCATTCGACAACTCCCATACGTATGGATCGGACCCTGTTTCTGCGATGGTACAATTTGTCGACGGTGCACCGTACAAAAGCGGTTATCGAAAATATAAGTTGAAAGAAGCCGGCGCGCACGATGATTACGGCGCGATGCGAGAAGTGATGAAAAGAAGGTACGTTCGATTGTTGAAAGAAGGCGGACCCTTTCCTGACTTGATCGTC
>JASLGI010000081.1 GCA_030149685.1 Bacillaceae bacterium
CGCTTTTTAGAAATTGCACGTCCGATGACATTCGGTGGTGCATACGTGCCAGAAACATTTATCCCCGCATTGCAAGAGTTAGAACGCGGGTTTCAAGAGATTCAACGAGATGAACAGTTCCGTCAATTGTTTTTACATGAACTGAAAACATATGTTGGTCGTCCGACGAGTTTATATGAGGCGACTTCTCTCAGGCAGCCGAATGGTCCGCGTATTTTATTGAAGCGAGAAGATTTAAATCATACGGGCGCGCATAAAATCAATAATGCGATCGGGCAAGTGTTACTCGCTAAAAGGCTCGGGAAAACACATATTTTAGCGGAAACAGGCGCTGGGCAACATGGGGTAGCAACCGCAACAGCCTGCGCAAAATATGGCTTACGGTGTACGATTTTTATGGGAGAAAAAGATATGAGACGTCAAGAAATGAATGTCTTTCGTATGCGACTACTCGGCGCGGAAGTGGTGGGTGTTGGAGGGAAAGAAGGGACATTGAAGCATGCGGTGACTGAAGCATTACGTGTCTGGGCAACATATGTTGATTCGACACATTATGTCATTGGCAGTGCACTCGGTCCTGCTCCATTTCCTGCAATCGTTCGATATTTCCAATCGATTATCGGAGAAGAAACGAGAAAGCAAATGTTAGCTACTTATGGAGAACTTCCAACAGCGCTCGTTGCAGTCGTTGGTGGAGGGAGTAATGCGATTGGGTTGTTTGATGCGTTTTTACAAGACCCTGTTCATTTGTACGGTGTTGAAGCAGGAGGAACTGAAACGAAACACGCAGCGGTTATGCGTGAGCGTTCAGTTGGTGTCCTTCACGGAACGAAAACATTCATTTTACAAGATGAGGAAGGGAATATTCGGCCGACACATTCTATTTCAGCAGGTCTTGATTATCCAGGGATTGGCCCTGACCACGCAATACTCGATCAAATGAAACGAGTAATATATGATGAAGTGACGGATGAAGAAGCATTAGCCGCATTTTACACATTAAGTGAAAAGGAAGGAATTCTTCCTGCATTAGAAAGTGCTCACGCAGTTGCTTATGCGCTAAAAATTGCGTCTCAATTTTCGAAAGATGAAAGTATCGTCGTTTCACTATCCGGTCGAGGCGATAAAGACGTTCGTCAAGTATTTGAAAGGAGGCGCTTTTCATGACAGTCATTCCATATATTTTACCTGGTGGTATGAACACTTCTTTACAAGACGTTTTTCAACTATTCCAACAATATGATGTGCCTGTCGTTGAAATAGGTATTCCGATGAGTGACCCTATTGCAGATGGTCCAACGATTGAACAAGCAGGTGAACAAGCGCTCCAACAAGGAGTAACTCTTCAGACAATCGCAGAGGAGCTTTCACATATTCCGCTGCGTGAAACGCGGATTGCTATGCTTTATACAAACACCTTACTGCAGTATGGTTTGCACGACTTCGTTCATTGGATGCACGTCGGTCATATAACGAGTGTCATCATTCCCGACTTACCATTAGAAGAACAAGCATATATTCGCGCGTATCTCAAAAGACATCGCATTAGTTTCGTTCAACTCGTACCACTTACTGCTTCTGTTGAACGAATGAAAGCACTCGCTTCACATTCATCTCCTTTCGTTTATGCTGTGACACAAAATGGGACGACAGGAAAGAGAAAGCGAGACGTCGCATTTCCTACACAAATGAACGAGTTAAAGAAAGTAACGACTCGCCCAATTTATGCAGGGTTCGGTATTCAAACGAAAGAAGATAAAGCCTATTACCTTCAATATGCAGACGGAGTCATTATTGGTAGTGCATTCATTCGTGCATTTCAAGAAAATGATCAAGAAAAATTAAAAGAATTACTGACATGAAAACACCCCCTCTCATCTGTCGTGATCGTGAGAGGGGGTGTTTCGTTCTTACTTATTTAATTTGAATCTTTTTACCTTCTACTTCGACAAACCATGAACCTTGGTCAAAGTTCTCCTCACCAATTTCAAAACCGGCTACTCCTTTTACTGTTACTCCTGGACTAAGTTCTGACACTACTTTTGTATCTCTACCTACTTCTGTAGCGTATTTAGTTGTTGTATCGAAGTCTTTTTTATAAGTGACTCCATTTTCATCTAATAATTTTAATGTTGGTGTGCTTCCACTGATCGGTTCGTTTGTAGCGTTTTTAACAGTATATTGAACACCTACTAAAATAGCTCCATCTGCTGCTTCCTTACCTAAAAAACTAGGATCCCCAATTGTTTTCATTTCATCAACTTTAGTTAATGTGAATGTCGTTTTCTTAAGAGGGACTTCTTCGTTTAATTGGTAAATTACTTCTTCTTTCGTTTCAGCTTCTTTGTTTGTTTTTGAAGCAGTATCTGATGTTGCATCATCTTCTCCAAGAGCATTTCCTAAAATCCCGAGAATTACGATAATTCCAATGAATGATAAAAACTTGTGACGCATAAACCAACTACGTTGATCATGACCACAATGAGGACATTGTTTCGTTGATTTTGAAATTTCTTGTCCGCATGCTTTACAAGGTTTCATATTAACATTTGGCTCTTTTTGAACATTGTTTCCACTCATTTACTTCTATTCCTTTTAATTACTTTTATTCCATACGTATTATAACTTATCTATTGTTAAAAGCTACTATAAATCAAAATCTCATCTCCTTGAACTTTATATATTTGAAAAAATATTAATTATCGGTTAGAATATAAGGGAAATAAAGGAGGTGATCGTTATGTATGTGCCGAAAAAGGGAAAGGATTTGCAAGGAGTGGCGTTAGAGCGAGTAATGGATATTCTTTTGTCGTTACGATCAACCAAAGAATTATACAATGTATCTTCGATTGAAAGATACCATCAACGAGCGATTGATTTTCTTTGGACGTATCGACATAATGATCAACACTTCAAGCGAACCTTAAAAATTAATGGTCATCACTTACACGATGATGACAACTTTTTCTTTGAAACTGTCGGATATACGTTCCCTATCCATCTTGGATATGTTATGTATAGCGCAGCGGATTATTACGGATTTTACTATCATGCTGAACGTCGTCTTTATTTGTTGCCTGTAAAAGAGGTACGAAATTTTTTAATTAAACATATGCACGAGTATGAAATTCAAGAACGCGCCTTATTCGATGTGAAGCAACGTTGGCTTATTTCAGGCCGAGCGATTCCGAAAGAAAAACTTCTCGATACGCTTGCTCACTTCCATGTAATCGATATTCCACTGAATCGGCATGAAATTATTCAACGTTATGAAGCTTTTAGGTAAAATCCGTAAGGGTCTTTCTCCTTCTTCTGTATAATAAAAGAAGGAGGGGTATTATGAGTAAAAAAAATAATCAATTACAAAAAGAACAATTATCTCAAAAACAATGGATAGACAAAGCACAAAAAGCAAAACATGATTTAAAACAACATCACTCATCACAAACGAAAAAACCTTGGTATAAACGATGGACATTTTGGATAGTTGCTTTACTTATTTTAGGTATTATAGGGGCTCTAAATGAAGAGGATAATTTTGCAGTTGAAAATGAAAAACAAAAAAATCCCCCTGTTCAAATAGATAATGAAAATAATGAAAAAGATGAAAAACAAACGAATGAGAAAGAAGAAATTGCTACAAAGAGAGAAGATATAGTAGAAGATGATGTTCCATTAGAATATCGTTCTGCTTTAAAAGTAGCAGAACGGTATTCAAATACCCTTTATATGTCGAAACAAGGGATTTATGATCAACTTGTTTCTGATTATGGTGAAAAGTTTCCGGAAGAGGCCGCACAATATGCGATTGAGCACCTTGATGCCGATTGGAATGAAAATGCTGTGAAAAAAGGGCAAAATTATGCAGAAACGATGCATATGTCAAAACAAGGTGTCTATGATCAGTTAATCTCTGATTACGGAGAGAAGTTTACACCAGAAGAAGCACAGTATGCAGTTGAGCAACTTGATGTCGACTGGAATGAAAATGCCTTAAAAAAAGCGCATAGTTATGTAGAAACGATGAGTATGTCAAAACAAGGTGTCTATGATCAATTAATCTCTGATTACGGAGAGAAGTTTACACCAGAAGAAGCTCAATATGCGATTGATCACTTAGAATAACAAAAACCCACTCGTTTATGGTCGAGTGGGTTTTTTATAATTGCTCGAAAAAAGTCTCCCACGAGTGAATCGCATGACGTTCTTTCGCGAAGATTTTTTCTAAATAAATCATTGTTGTATCAATCCGTTCGTGTCCTAACGAGCGCATAATATCATATACATCAACGCCACTGCGGTGACTAATAATTGCAAATGCATGTCGAAATGTGTGTGGTGTTAATTTCACCGAGTTTTTTCCAAGTAGATTTGTTGGAAGTTTGCTTAACTCTTTATTCATAAATTGAGAGAAATATGACGGTGAGTAATGCGATCCTCTCGATGTAGGAAAGAGCGGACCTTCTTCAGTTGCAGGGAACTCAAGGCCTCTCAATGCGCGAAATGTTCGAATAGCTTCAAATGTTTCTTTTCGCAGCGGAACTTCTCGACGTTTATTCCCTTTCCCTGTAATCGCTAAGTAATAGTTGTTATGAATCGTATCTTTATAAACATCTGTTGTTTTCAGAGTACAAAACTCTGCATTGCGCATACCTGTTGTCGTTAATATGAGAATGATCGCTTCCATTAAAGGATGATTCATTGAACGGAATGTCCGAAGCAAGGTTTGAATATCGGATGGGCCGAGGTCCCGATTTGGTCGATCATCTTTTCGAACAGTAGCCGTTCGAAAGCCTTCATGAATTGGTCGAGCGATATATTCAACATCGTACAGAAATTTAAAGAATGATGACAAAATATTCGTCTTTCTCTCTAATGTCGCTTTTGCGTATGAACCATTTTCTTTAACGTACGGACTATCATAAGCGAGCCACTGTTGGTAACGACGTAAATGACGTTTATTTAATGATTTCCATAATGAGTGTTCTTTTAATTGTAGATCTAATCCGATTTCTTCTCCATATTGCATCATATAAGTAATACATTGCGCAATTTCCATTTCATACTCTCGAATCGTCCGTTTGGATCGGTCATTTTCTCGATGTAAATGTTTCGGTGCGTAAAGAAACCATTGAACGACTTCAATATCAGTAAAATGCGTAAATCCAGGTAAATCAAGACGTTCGGCTTCATCATATTTTTCTTCTAATTCACGCAAAGAAGCTTGTTGAATGATGAGCGCTGTTTCTCTTTTTTGTATATCGTACTTCAATTTTTGCACCTTCCTTCATTTTGTAGTGTACAGAGTATTAGAAAGAAAAACAAGTATCTCTTCACACATTAGTTTACATAATAATATTATATAATTTAATGCTTATTAAAAAGGTTTCATGAAAACTGTATTCGTTTTCATGGATTTTCCCTATTCTTTTCCCTAGTTTTATTCGCATAAGTGGTGTACATTAGATGTACAGACCTGTTCATGCTTCTGCATAGTAAAGGGACAGACGAATGGAAGGGAATAAGATGAAAGATTTCAAAGTAAATGATATCCAGCACGGGATGCTGGAAGTAACGTTTAATATTGATGGTGTACCTTATGCGCTGTATCCAACAGCAGCAACAAATGCACTTGGAGATTTAGTATCTGCTCTCGCAGCGGTTCACCCTTTATGTGATACGACAAAATGGAGTTTTGAAAAGTCGTATCCAGCAAACTACGTCGTTTGGGATCAAAATGCGATCATTACAGAGTGGAAGTTTACACTTGAAGGGGATACGTTATCGATTCGTATGCAAGACCAAGCGAAAGGTATTGGCTATAATACATCTCGTCACGTATTGCATGAAACGACATTAAAAGTTGATCTAACTAACTTCTCAACGATGATCGTTCGTGAAATGGACCGTATTATTAAAGAGTATGGTATTTTAGGGTATCGTCAACATTGGCAAGAGCATACATTTCCTATCGATAGTTATCTTGCATTAAAACAAGCGATGTTAAAAGATCGTTCATTTGATGTGAATAAAGAAGAACAAACATCACTTGATGAAGAAGTAGCGATTTTACTCGCTGAAATTTAACAAAAAGCGCTTTTCTACATTTTTGTAGAAAAGCGCTTTTTGTATAGAAATAATTTTTTGTTTTTAATGTCTCCTTCAAAAGTACGTAATGTAGCATCTTTCTACTGAGAACGGAATTTTCCTTCATTAGACAATCTCTTTACTAACTATAATGTTACACACACAATGTTATTTGAACAATGTTTAAATGACATATCTTTTACAACACTTTTAGTTTACATAATTATTTTATTTATTATATTATCTATTTTACATATGATTATCTGTTAAATATACTTGGACGATTAATTAAGGTTGCGCAAACAGATTTAAATTTTGTGACAACGAGAACTTGATACATACGATGAAGAAAAGAGAGAGTTGCGAATTTTTCAAACAATAAATTATGTGGATCAGTAAGGTTAGTCGTGTGAAGTGAGCTTCTCTTTAGATTATTGAGATTACATGAGAAAGCGCACAATTTTAAACTGTTATATTTAGATATATTAATCAAACACATTATATATGACCTAAACAAATGGAACCTTTGTTTAGGTCATATATAATCTTTTGAAACTTACATATGTTTTTTAAAACATGTTGAATATATATTATTTTTAAACAGTGTTTATTTCTCTTCGTCAAATAAATTATACAGATGATAATTACATTAGTCTTTTCATATAATACTATTATGTAAACTAAAAGTATGTTACAACACAATCATTGATAATGATTTTACAGATAAAAAGAGAGACAGACGAGCTGTCTCTCTTTTGTTTCTTTACGGTAATATAATTTGTCCGTTTTTAATTAAATCTTCGATCGTAATCTTTTGATCGAATTCCCCTTTTAATGTGATTAAATCAGCTGTTTCATAGTCTTTCCCAAGACCGTCACGGTCGATTTGGATCGTTATACCTTCGTCTTCATGTTTTACTTTTAAATAGTTTGCAATTGTTTTTTCATTTAAATCTTTTGCTTTAAACATCGCACGTAAGTCAATGCGGTCCGCATCTTCTACTGTGTCTACTCCGCCGTATGTGAAGTCTACCCATGTGCTATGTTTGTGTCCAGCGAGGTTATCCTCATCGTCAAACACTTGATAAATTAATGTGTCTGAACCTTTTCCAGTTGTAAATTCAACTTGTTGTTGCTGCTTTAAAATCAAGTCGTTATTTTCTGTTGATTGATCTAACTCGCCGATTTTAATTTCTAACTTAGCTGTTGCTGTATTTCCTGATGGGTGAACGAGCATATATTCGAATACTTCTGTTTGACCGACTGATTCTATACGGTTATACGGTTTGTACGTATAATCACCGTTCGTTTCGATTTCAAGAACTCCGTAATCTCCTGCCAATACAGTTAATTCACTCTCTCGTTTGTTACGGATATTCATTTCGATTCGTTTAAATGCTTTTACATCACCTGCTTGTAAATACATTGCATTGTCGGAAGTCTCGTCTTTATGAAGAACTCGATCAACGTGTTTAGCGATTTCCCCTTGCTTATCTCGTACAAAATGTCCTCGGTCATCTACTTCGAATGTTAAGTAACGAAGTGCATCATCTACCATGACATCATAGCCTTTTACGTAAAGGAGTGTTTTGTCATGTTGCTTTTCATCTGCCCCTAAGTAGTTGCCTTCAAGTGTACGTAAGTTACCTGACACTTCTTTCGCTCCGCTATATGGAAGTGAATATTCTCCCCATGAAGTAGAAACGACTTCAATGTTTCGAATGTACACACGTGGTGTGTTTCCTTCAATACTTGCTTTCGCTTCGACGCGATACGTACCTTTCGGTAACCCTGTGACACGATACTCTGGTGATGCATCCCAATCGTTATTGATGACAGATTTTTTCCATTCATGTGCGACTTCTCCAGTGTCAACGTTGACAACTTTCACGTCCATTTCCATATTTTCTTTTCCGCTTTTCGATAATTCAAATGATAATTCACTATCAGTATCTTGTACGGTAAATTCGTTTGAACGGAAAGTATGGTCTTCTACTCTGCTTGTTCGTTGATCAGAGGGGGCTGCTGTCACAACATTGTTTACAGGGTTGACTTGAATCGTCGTTTGTTTTTTGTCATCGGCAGCTTCAACAATTTTTGATTCTTTATTATTGTCAGCCCATGCGATCGTGTCATGGTCGAGTAAAATACGTAGTGTTCCTTCGTCTGAAGTACCATTTTTCGTATTTTTCGCATGAATTTTGAATTCTTCGTATTGACCAATATTTTGGCGTTTACTCTCAGGTGCGTAACGATACGTTCCGTCACGCTTTACGTATAGCTTTCCGTATTTTCCTTGAATTTCCGTTTCTCCGTCAATCGCAAGTGGATGTGTTAAGTTCTCATGGACACCACCTGTCACTGCTTCAATGATTGAAGCCTCAGGATCTTGTCCTTTCGTTGCTCCTTCTTTCTCGAAGAAGTTTCCTTTAACCACTGCATCTTCAGCTGAATGCGTGTAGTCGTAAATCGTCGCCTCTCGAATATCGAATGGAATACCCGCTGCGAGTGAAATACCTGCTGACGGTTCTAGTAAAAGAATGTACTTTCCTTCTTCTAACATACCGACATCAATGTACGTTGGAATTGGAATACCGAGTAATGTTCCAACTCCTCCTGCACGTGTTGCAATTTTCTTATAGTCTCCGTTTGGTAATTCTTTAT
>JASLGI010000087.1 GCA_030149685.1 Bacillaceae bacterium
TGATGTTGTGTCGCTTCCCCGCAATCAAACAACCAGTATCCTTCACCTTCTGCTCGTAAATTGAAGACGATTGCGGATGTGTTCCGCATTTTTGTCGGCATTCCTGCCCCTGTACCTAAAAATTGTATTTCCATCGTCCTACCCTTTCTCTTTCATTGTTTCTTCTGTATGAACTGAGCATAATCTTCCAACGTTAACTGTTCGAAATAATCTTCGCGATGAATGAGGTCCGAAACAGTTACTCCGAGTAACCGAAGCGGCTCTTTCGTCCAATGTTTATCAAACAGTTGAACAGCTGTTTCATAAATCGATGTTACATCATCAAGAGGTTCTTTTTTCGTTATGCTTCTGGAATAATTGTCCCATTCAGCGGTACGTAAATAAAGCGTCACTGAATATCCGAGACGACGCGACTTTTTCAAGCGTTCAGAAACTTTTGTCGACAATCGATGCAAAATCGGAAGACATGCTTCTCGTGTCGTCGCATTTAAAACGAGTGTTGTTGAATTTCCTACACTTTTTCTCTCTTTCGCTCGGTCTGGGTCTACTTTGCGTGGGTCAATTCCATTTGCTCGGTCGTGAAGAATCGCACCACTTTTTCCAAACATAAGTTCAATCGTATAACGGTCCATCTTTGCTAAGTCACCGATCGTTTCAATCCCTACTTCTTTCATCTTTTCATCGGTTTTCTTTCCAACGCCATGCATCTCAATGAGAGGAAGTGGCCATAAGACGTCTTCAATTTCTCTTTTTCGTAAAATCGTAATGCCGAGTGGCTTTTTAAAATCAGATGCTGTTTTTGCTAAAAATTTATTCGGCGCAATCCCGATTGAACAAGGAAGATGCAACGTATTTAATAAATGTTGTTGCATCTGTTCAGCAATAGCAACTGCCGAATGGAGACCTCCGATTTCTGTAATATCAATGTATGCCTCATCGATCGACATCGGCTCTACTAATGGAGTGAATGTCCGAAGTTCTTCAAATACCCTTTCAGATACTTCTCGGTATAAATCTTTTCTCGGAGGAACGACAATTAAGTGGGGAGCGAGTTTTTTCGCATCCCCTACTCGTTGCGTCGTATAAACACCGTATGCACGAGCCTCGTATGAACAAGTAATGATAATTCCTCGGCGCTCTTCTGGCCGACCAGCAATCGCAACAGCCTTCCCACGAAGTTCTGGACGTAATGCTTGTTCGACCGAAGCATAAAAGCTATTCATGTCTAAATGTAAAATGACGCGAACACGTGACATAACGGTTCTCCCTCCTATCGCTCATTAACGAGCTGTCGTTGCTTTTACAATTTCGACGAGTAACTGTCCTAACGCCTCTAACTCTTTTACCGGCATTCGTTCACTCGTCGTGTGAATATGTTCATATCCAACAGCTAATGTCACTGTTGGAATACCGAATCCATTGAAAATATTTCCGTCACTGCCGCCGCCACTCGTCATTAATGTCATACTTCGACCGATCGACTCAATGGCACGAGCTGCTGTTTGAATGACTGGCGCATCTTCTGATACAGAAAAACCTGGATACATTCGTTGGACGTCTACGACTGCGTCTCCTCCATGTTCTTTTGCTACACGCTCAAACGTTTCTTTCATATGAAGAACTTGAGCCTCCATCTTTTCTTCATTGATCGAACGCGCTTCTGCCAAAATATTTACTTCATCACAGACGATATTTGTCGCTTCTCCGCCGTAAAATTGCCCGATATTAGCTGTTGTCTCTTCGTCTATACGACCGAGCGTCATTTCTGCAACTGCTTTCGCTGCTAATGTAATCGCTGAAACTCCTTGTTCTGGCGCTACTCCTGCGTGAGCTGTTTTTCCGATAATACGGACATTAAGTTTCGTTTGATAAGGAGCTGCTGTTACGACTCCACCAACTTCACCTGTACTATCTACAGCATAGCCATAATCTGCTTTTAACAAGCTAGCATCCATCGCCTTCGCTCCTTGAAGTCCACTTTCTTCCCCTGCTGTAATAACGAACTGTACCGGAGGATGTTCAATACCTTCTTCTCGTAACACATGAATCATTTCAAATAAAGCCGCGATCCCTGCTTTATCGTCTGCTCCAAGAATCGTCGTTCCGTCGGAATAAATATATCCATCTTCTTTTAATACCGGTTGGATGCCTACTCCTGGTGTTACTGTATCCATATGACATGTGAAGAAAATATGGTCGCCTTCTTTCGTTCCTGGTAATGTCGCAATAATATTGCCCGCACCGTGCCCGCTGCGAACTGCTGAGTCATCTTCTATTACTTCTAAGCCGAGCCCTTTTAATTCTTTTAATAAATAATTCGCAATTACTCGTTCATCTTTCGTTTCTGAATCAATTTGCACTAACTCAAAAAAACGTTCAATGATTCGTTTGTTTGTCATTTAAATCCCTAGCTTTCTCATTTGTCAATTTTTTGTTTTCTGCTAAAATAGAGTATACGATATAACTTATGAAGGGGTTTGTCCAATGAGTAATAAAAAGACGCAAAAAATCATCGTTTGGTCCATGATTATTATTATGTTAGCTTCTACTGTCTTATTCGGTATGAGCGCATTTTTCTAAACAGACAAAAAACAGTCCTGCAAATTGCGGGACTGTTTTTCTTCATTAGCAATGCTCGTCAAAATACGCTTGAAGCTTTGCAACTACTTGTGAAGGAACGAATCCTTCAATCTCTTCACGTCGTACTTCTGCTACGACTTCTCCATCTTTTAACAAAGTAAATGACGGTGATGAAGGAATATGTGCGGCACCAAAAATTTCACGTGCACGCGCAGTCGCTTCTTTATCTTGACCGGCAAAAACAGTCACGAGGTGATCGGGGCGCTTTTCATGTTGCACCGCATACTCTGCTGCTGGACGAGCAATACCTCCTGCACATCCACAAATCGAGTTCACCATAACGAGAGTCGTTCCGTCTTTTTCAAGCGCTGCATCGACTTCCTCTGGTGTCTGTAATTGCGTATAACCTGCTTGTTCCATTTGTTGGCGACCTTCATTCACTGCTTCACCAACGAACATATTAAAATCCATCATTGGACAAATCTCCTTTCGGTAAGTTCGTCATTATATTATCATACATTGACGAAAAAACCGACTAAAAGAC
>JASLGI010000097.1 GCA_030149685.1 Bacillaceae bacterium
AACGATAAAGACCGAGTCTCCTGTAAAGGCTAACGTATTTTCAACGAGCGAGTCGATATGTCCTGTTTCTTTTAAGACGCTCGCATACCCTGAAGCGATCAACATAATGAAGGCGATGAACCCCATCATCGAAATCCCTTCTTGCACGATCGCATCGCCTTTTTTCGTTGAAACGACTTGTCCTGCAAACATAATGAAAATTCCTGCTAAAGCACTTAAAACGAGTGACTGGAAATAGACTTGCATACCGACCGCTACAATGATGGCGATCAGTGTCATGAAGTGATACATCGTAAATGTCGTCACCGCTTCATTTTCTTTCACTTCATAAAGCGGCGTTCGTGGTTCTTTCGGTTTGCGATACGAGACGAAAACAGCAAATAGTAATCCGAGGATCATCGCTGCTCCTGGAAACATCATCGCTTTCGTCACTTCACCTAATGTGATCGACATGCCACTTGCGGTCATTTCATCACGAATGATGTTTTGGTAAATGAGTCCGAACCCGAACGGAATCGTAATGTATGGAAACTTCAATCCGAATGTTAAGGCAGACGCAACGGCGCGGCGGTCAATTTTCATTTCATTGAATAATTTTAATAACGGCGGGATTAAAATCGGGATAAAAGCGATATGCACAGGAACTGCGTTTTGTGACAAACTCGCAATTACAGCGAGTATTAATACGAGTCCGAGACGTTTCCCGCGAAAGACGCGCTGCAACCAGCCGACGAGCAATGTCATAATGCCGGAAAGGCTGATCATGACCGCAAACATTCCGAGTAAGACGTAACTGAGCGCGGTGCCTGATTGAGCGCCCATCCCTTGAATCATCACCTCTGTCGCTTCTGTAATAGGCATACCTGCGACGACGCCGGCGACGAGTGCCGAAACGATGAGTGCGAAGATGACGTTGACGCGAAGTAAACTTAAAACGATCATGACGAGGACACTAATAATAACTGCGTTCATTTTCTTTTCCCCTTTAATGCTTTACTATGATGAAGTAAGTATAATACAAAAAGAGAGAAAAGAAAACCCCTACTCTCCTGAAGAAAAGTACAAACGTCATTCATCGAGTACGTGCTTACGCGGCGAGTGATCCTTAGATGCATCAGCAAATACTCATTCTCTTTCACAAACGTCCGATATGTTCTCAAAAAAATAGTGAAACGCTTTTCTTTTGATTTCCTCATTTAATTCAATAGTCACATGAATTATTTTCCTGATTTTTGTTTTAGACCTACTTCTTCTTTAAGAGGTAAGTCATTAGACCTTCTATTTTTATTCTATCTACATAAGAAATAGAGAAGTTGTACTTATAAATGTTGATATGACAACTTCTCTTCAATTTTTAGAATGAAGGAAGATGATTATTTTTTCCTTAATGCCCATTTTTTGATATTTACTATTTACGAACACCTAGATAAATGTTACTATGCTTATATCTTTTAAGGGAGGGATTGTCATGACGGACTTCCAACAAGCATTATATTATCAAAAACAGAAGAAATTCGACCGAGCACGGACATATTTTCAACGAGCGTTGGAAAAAGAAGGGGCTCATGCAGAACTATTGCTCCATATTGGCAAACATTTTTACTTAACTGGTAATTATGAACGTGCCCTCAACTACTACGTCGCAAGTGCCCACCGAGCAATTTGTGAAGATGACCGCTTTTTGAGCGAACTCGAAGAAATTTATCACGACTTACCGATTTATGCCCAACTCGATTTACGGGATGCGATTGCCGTTATCTTGATTGAAGATCGACGATACATCATCAACACCGCTTATGCGCTCATCGCACACTTAAATGAACTTGAAAATGATACGAGCCGCTCCAACTACGAAGATGCCTATTACGCGCAACTCCTCGACGACGGATCACTCAACTATACATTACTCGCTAAAGGATTGAATCAAGAAAAACTCGACTACTTCCATGACGGCCTTGCCCTCGAAATTGGTCTTGACTATCTCATTGAAAATCTTCACTGGGACGACCTTGAAAATACTGACGTCCTCGCGCATTACGTAAATCAAGCATAAGAAAAAGGCCCGCTTTTGCTGCGTGGCCTTTTTTCGTCATAGATGGATAGAATCAATCGCTGTGGCGTCTGTGCGCAACCATTGGATCATGCGATCTTGTGCATGGGAGCCGCCGTTTTTCTTCGTACTTAAACCGTACATGTGGAAGTTGTTGTCGGCTTGTTGGAAATAGAGACGGAAAACGGGGGACACTTCGAGTTCGTACACCGTGCCGACGCGGGTTGATTTGATGGGAAAAGGGCGCAGCGGTAACTCTTGAAGCGATGCCGAACACTCCATCAACGCTAACTTCGATTCAAATATCCACTGTTCTTTCTCTCGTAAACGATAAAACGCTTGAATGAAATGCGGGTGATAAGATAGACGTGGATACATCGCTTCTAAACGTTCTCGCACACGCTCACGCGAACGTTTCGTACGCACTTCTTTTTCCTCTACTTTCGTCTGTAACTCTTTTGCCTCCACTTGCAAACGAACATACTTCTCTTCCTGCAACTGTAGCTCTTCTTCTAATTGTTTTTCCCTTTTCAACAGTCGTTCATTTTCTTGATGGGACATATTCCGCTCATTTCTAAACATGAGACGTTCCCGCTCAGCGATCTCTAACTCCTTCTTCGTCCGCTTCAAAGCGGTTAATAAATATAAAGGATTCTCTGCTTTCTTTAACATCCGATTTTTCTCTCGCTCTACTTTTCTTTTCATTCGTCGATTAAGTGGCATTGTCATATCAATCATTCTCCTCTTTTTTATTTAGAACTACCTTCAGCATACAATATAGGATATTAGACCCTTATTCTTTTTAAACGGGGGGGCGGAAAAAGCTAATATACATGCTCAATATCATACCGATGTTACCTTCAAAGAACTCACAATCTATTGCTTCACAAAAAAGCCCTCTAGCAATCGCTAGAAGGCTTAACTATTTTATTCAACAAACGATACCTATATTTCATCCGCTTCGTCGTTAATTGCATACCGAACAATCGGAC
>JASLGI010000136.1 GCA_030149685.1 Bacillaceae bacterium
GAACGTTTGCAAGAAGCTAAAGCATAAAAGCAACCGTTTATTTTTACCTCCCCTTATGATTCACGTTATACATTTATCCTACATTCAGAAAAACTCTCTAGTGGTGGCTAGAGAGTTTTTTGGTCTGTTTTCCGAAAAAAAAGACCGCATAGCAACATGCGATGCGGTCAGCAGTACAATTAGCTAAAATAAATAAAAGCTAATACGATCGCCAAGACGATTCGGTAAATCGCAAATGGCTTCAGTTTTATTTTCGAAATCAATTGTAAGAAAAATCGAATGGAAATGAGTGAGAAGACGAACGCACTAATGAAACCGACGACATAAAAACTTAAATGGTCCATCGACATATGTTCCCAATTTTTAATGACCGATACTAAACTAGCACCTGCCATAATGGGAACGGCCATAATGAACGTAAAGTCCGCCGCTGTCCGATGATCCATCCCGAGTAACACACCGCCTGAAATCGTCGCTCCCGAGCGTGAAAACCCAGGCCATAGCGAAAGCGTTTGGACGAGTCCTACCGAAAATGCTTGACGGTAGGAAATTTGATCGAGCGATGTCACTTTCGGGTTTTTCGATCCGAAACGGTCAGCTGCCAACATTAAGAGCGCTCCCGCAACGAGTGCGTAAATAACAGTTTCGACACCGAACAAATGGTCATCAATAAAGTCTTTTAACGCAAATCCGACAACGACCGCTGGTAACATACCGATGATCACATGCATTAAGTTGAATCGTTCACTCATTTTCGTCGTTCCATCACTATATAAACCAATTAAACTAAATAGCCGTTTCCAAAAAACGACAACGACGGCTAAAATGGAACCGAGTTGAATGACGATTTTAAACGTATTGGCTGAATATTTCCCTAAAAACTCTTCTGACTTCAACCACATCCCATCTACGATAATTAAATGTCCCGTAGATGAAACAGGCGCAAATTCCGTCATTCCTTCGACGAACCCTAAAATGATCGCTTTCAATAGTTCAATAAAATCCATAAGTATCGTAGCTCACTTTCCATATCAGCATCTTTTCACTTTCTCTATTTACTTTACTAAAGCAATCAAATGAGTGCAATACGATTCGATCTTTCGAACATTAATTTTATGTAAACATGATGACATCATCATTTCTTTCATCCTTCTTCCTACTTATCATCAGTTGCTTATTTCCTATGTACCGATATACTATATGATAAGAACTAATACATATAGGGGTGACGAAAAATGAGTTCTTTTAGACCAAAGATTGAAATTGAAGACTTATTTCACCATGAAACAGATCTTCAAATTCCTGGACGTTACCAACAAACGTTAACGTTTAACTCGTTTACATCTGAAACGACATATCAGTTAAAAGAATTATATATGAAACTAAAAGAAAACCGTTACGAACCAGCTACGATTTTTGATCAATATTTCTCTTTGTTACATCCAACAGGTCAAACCGTTTCTTATTTCGACATTGAATCATACATCGAACGCTTTTTCACTGCTGAACGAACAGCAACTTACTTCAGTGAAACGACTCGATTTTTCCGAAAGATCCACAACATGAAAGTTGTTCCAGGTGACTTAGCAGTTGTTATGAACCAGTTTGGATTTTTCTTAACGACGCAAGCGTTACATGCGTTAGGGTTCCGTCCCAATCGCGCGATGGAAATGTTGCAAGCCATTCAATCTGCGATTAACGTAGAAGTGCAGACGATGATGAATACGTTCGATGAAATTGTTATTAGCGGTGTCATCGAAGACATTTCCAACTTAGTAGAGGCGAATGCAAAAGTAATGTTTATGAAAGACTTAATTTACAACTTGGATCAACAAGCTGACGAAATTCAATCTTCCACTGCCGCAACAGAAGAAATTACAGCATCGATCGTGGAAGTTGCACAATCATCAACACGTATTTCTGAAAAAACGGCAGACTCCGTTGAATATGCAATCAACAGTAAAAAGACAATTGAAAGTACGTTAGATGAAATTTTTAAAACGGAAGAAACGTTCAACTCGATCGTCGATACGTTTAACGAACTACAAAAACGAGTGAACGATATTGAAAACGTCGTAACACTCATTAACGAAATTGCCGCTCAAACGAACTTACTCGCATTAAATGCTTCCATTGAAGCAGCACGTGCAGGAGAGCATGGACGTGGCTTCGCTGTAGTCGCTCAAGAGGTTCGTAAGTTAGCAGAAAATACCGTTTCCGCGCTTACTGAGGTGTCGGACAATGTGAAGCATTTGAAGTCGTATTCGAACGATGTATCCGATTCGATTCATGAAACAACTTCTATCATTACAGCTGCAGCAGATGACGCGAAAGACTCGGTTCCTCTTCTTTCGGCGATCGTTGAGGCGATTGAAGAAATTAACGTCGATGTAACGAATACAGCAGCGATTACAGAAGAACAAGCAGCATCGATCGATGAAGTATCAAACCGTATGGTCGAAATGGCGAACTTACAAGAAGATATCCGGATGTACGGTGAAAATACGTCGACGACGATTCACGACTTAAGTGAAGAAATTAATAAATTCCGTTTAAAAGTCGTAGATTCAAACGAAACACACCTTTCGACCGAAGTCCTTTTACAATTGTCAAAAGCCGACCATATTTTATGGAAGTGGCGCATTTATAACATGTTCCTCGGACTCGAAGACGTTCGACCGGAAGATGTCATGTCACACGATGACTGTCGTCTCGGAAAATGGTACAACGATCCTGCTACGATCGATCGCCTCGGTCATATGAACGCTTATCAAACATTAGATACGCATCATAAGGACGTACACGACTGTGCTCGTCTCGCAGCAAGTGAGTTCCAAAAAGGAAACGAAGCACAAGCTGAACAAGCACTCGCTCATTTGGAACGTGCATCCGGCGATGTGCTGAAACTTCTCGATGAACTGATCCTTCACCTTCAAAATGATCGATCTTAACTGAACGATCGATTGTGACATAAACGCCTAGCCGCCATTTACTTCATGTAAATGACGGCTAGGCAATTTTCATTTAAACAAGCACTTCTTTTTCCAAAATGAGAC
>JASLGI010000146.1 GCA_030149685.1 Bacillaceae bacterium
TACATTGAACTCATATTTACTCCTTCTTCCGTTCTTGATATTTGCCCTATTATACATCATTTTCGTATAACGTTCTAAGTTTTGACTAACTTTCGTCTTAAATGTGAGCTTTGTATGAAAGAAAAACAAAAAAGTTCCAGCTTTTGCTGGAACTTTCCTTTTATCTATATCACAAAATATTAAACGAGCGAAACGTTTACGAAAGGTTAGAGCAAAATAAACAATTTTATCCAACGCAGCCATTGCATGAACGGATTGAATGTGTAAAATGATATAGAATTTTAAATAAGTTCGGTTTTGACTAAAACAGTACAAAGGCTAACTGGTAATTTTATCACTGCAGAAAAAGATTGAAGTCAAAGAAGAATACAACTAAAATGTCTTATGATATTAAGGAAGGATCACATTTAATGCTGCTGAAAGAACTAATAGAGGTCTTGAAGCAAAGACTCACTGGACTTTGACATTTAGTATTAAATCTGAAATAGAAATGAGTGTGCGATATGGATATGGATTACATTAGGCATGTGTTAGACAATAATATAACAATCATTATCATCATACTGATTATCTCTATAATCGGAGGTAGTTATTTTAAAAGTAAACAAGAAAGACCAAACAAAATAACTATGATATTTTTAGTAGGGATAATAGTTCTAGCGATACTGTGTTTTATTTACATGTTATTTTTAAAATAAACAGTTAAAATACTACAATTTTCTAAAGCAACTATAGCCAATTATTTCTTTACCTCGTTGGCGATCAAAGATAAAACCCAGTACCCACTTATTTAAAAATAAATGGATACTGGATTTTTATTTGACTAGGTTTTGTCCCAGCCTCTTTCCTTTTAATAATGTGTACTTTTAGCAAAGTGGCATTTTTGGCAAATTCGATGTGTTCGCTCATCGACGAAATCATGTTGACATGTCTGTTGAATCGTTCGCAGCTTTCGTTCTAATGCCGCGAGTGTCTCCTTTTGACGAGCGATCGTCATCAATAATTGTTGAACTTCTGGCATTCGAACCGACTCCTTTCAAATATTACGTATACAATTGTCCACCTTGTTCGCGGAATTCTTGTGCTTTTTGTTTCATCCCTTGTTCAATCTCTTGACGTTCTGCATATTTACGCACGTCTTGAGAAATACGCATACTACAGAATTTCGGTCCACACATTGAACAGAAGTGCGCGACTTTCGCTCCTTCTGCTGGAAGCGTTTCATCATGATACTCCATCGCACGTTCAGGATCTAAACTTAAATTGAATTGGTCGCGCCAACGGAATTCAAATCGCGCTTTTGATAACGCATCGTCTCGTTTTTGTGCATTTGGATGACCTTTCGCTAAGTCCGCTGCGTGTGCCGCTAATTTATACGTAATTACCCCTTCACGAACGTCATCTTTATTCGGTAAACCTAAATGTTCTTTCGGTGTCACGTAACAAAGCATCGCCGTTCCCATCCAACCGATCATCGCCGCACCGATCGCTGACGTAATATGGTCATACGCAGGGGCGATATCTGTCGTCAGTGGCCCTAATGTGTAAAACGGCGCTTCATCACACATCTCGAGCTGCTTATCCATATTTTCTTTAATTTTATTCATCGGAACGTGTCCTGGTCCTTCTACCATTACTTGCACGTCATATTCCCATGCGATACGTGTAAGCTCTCCGAGAGTTTTTAACTCCGCAAATTGCGCTTCATCATTCGCATCAGCAATCGACCCTGGACGTAAACCATCTCCGAGTGAAAACGAAATATCATAGTCTGCCATAATTTCGCAAATCTCACGGAAATTCGTATATAAGAAATTTTCTTCATGATGCAACATACACCATTGCGCCATAATCGACCCCCCGCGCGAAACGATACCTGTCACGCGATCTGCTGTTAATGGTACGTAACGGAGTAAAACGCCCGCATGAATCGTGAAATAATCGACACCTTGTTCTGCTTGTTCAATCAACGTGTCACGATAAATTTCCCACGATAACTTTTCTACATCACCATTTACTTTTTCGAGCGCTTGATAAATCGGTACTGTTCCTACAGGTACAGGTGCATTTCGAATGATCCATTCACGCGTCGTATGAATATTTTTACCCGTCGATAAATCCATGATCGTATCGGCTCCCCAACGCGTCGCCCACGTCATCTTCTCTACTTCTTCAGCAATCGATGACGTCACCGCTGAGTTACCGATATTCGCATTTACTTTCACGTGGAAATTTCGCCCGATAATCATCGGCTCTGCTTCTGGATGGTTAATATTCGCTGGTAAAATCGCGCGCCCTAATGCAATTTCATTACGAACGAACTCTGGTTCTACCCCTTCACGAATCGCAACGAACTCCATCTCAGGCGTAATGATCCCACGTTTTGCATAATGCATTTGTGTCACTGTTTTTCCTTTTTTTGCTCGTAACGGACGACGGTGGTTTTCTGGAAAGACTTCCATATTTGCCGGCCCGTCTTGACGATACCCATTATCTTCTGGTTTCACTTCACGGCCTTCATACTCTTCTACATCTCCACGCTCTAAAATCCACTCCCGGCGAATCGCTGGCAGCCCCTTCTCAATATCAATATCATGTATCGGGTCTGTATAAGCACCGCTCGTATCGTATACACGAAACGGCTCATTCGGAATTTCGCCTGTATCCGTAATCGTCGGAGAAAGTTCAATCTCTCGCATCGGGACACGAATATCCGGACGACTCCCTTCAATGTAAACTTTTTTGCTCGCTGGAAATTGTTCATGAATATGAATATCGTTCATGTTTTCTTTCGTTGTCATGTCAATCGTCTCCTCGTTTTTATTTTCGAGTAAACTAATTGACTCGCCACCACAATGGAGTATCATTATTTATCTTCTGAATAATAAAAATATTCGATCAATAAGATAAATAAAAAAGCCAGATCCATCTAGAAATAGACGGACCCGGCTCGAAAAAAAGGGACACGTTCCCCTTTTAATAGCTATTCGAATACTTCCCCACGCTGGTATGAGCCAGATCAGGTCCAAAGAGTTAGGAAAAATCGGTTTTCCCTCTCAGTCCAGCCATTCCTGGACACCCCTAGTTCACTCTATGCAATTCCATCTCCATTATAAGAGATGGAAATTCTTTGTCAAGCGCTTTCATTATTCTTTATATCACATAATGTAAAATGTATCTCATCGTCTCCGAGTGCTAAAGTGACACGTTCTCCTACTTTTTTTCCGAGCGTAGCTTGTCCAAGTGGGCTTTCTGTTGAGATACGTCCGGCATCAATATCTGCTTCTATTGGAGAAACGAGCATATATTCTTCTTTTTCACTTTCGCCTTCTTCTTGCAAAACAATAATGGAACCGAGTGCTACCTCTTCTTTCGGAACCATTTCTACAATTTCTGCATGTTTCAATGTATGTTTTAACTCTTTTATTTCATCTCGTAAATCGGTCGACTCATTCACAAATGCTTGATACATCGGATCTTCTGAAAAATCGCAAAAAGCACGTGCTTGGTCTACTTTTGCTTGTACTTTTAACAGCTCTTCCTTTTCTAAACGTTCTAACTTTGCACATAGTGCGTCATAACCTTGTTTTGTCATTTGAACTTTCATTCATCTACCACCTTTACAACGTCTTACGATCGATCGTTACTCGATACGTTTCGCCTTCTAATAATGTTAAATCCGTAAACGGTCCGAGTTGCTCATTAAAATACGTCTGACAAAAATTCAAATTATCCATGAGTTCTGGAAAGTTGCCGACTGCGATATTACCTTCTAACACATCTTCCAAATCGAAGTAACCCATATGTACTTCCTCTTCTCCTGGAACGGATAAATGAATCCACAAAACTGGCTCTTTCCCTACAGGTACTCGAACTTCATTTTCAAATTGTAAGTGAGTCTCCTCTGGATCGATAACATCTTTTAATTGTTTCTCTACGTATTGTTCGAAAGTCTCTCTTTTATTCCAATGACGAATGACCGGAGCTACTTTATTTAATAACTCATCCATTGAATCTACATCTTTAATCTTTTCTTCCCCGACGAGTCTTCCGTACGTATAAATGGCATGAATCAATTCATGTACTTCTTTTTTCATTCTATCTATTCATCTCCCTTACATTATAATTGCTATTTTTTCGTGCTTTTCTTCTTCTTTTATCATTATCAACAGATGAGAATTAGTTCTTTTGTACCTATTACTTGAAAAAGGTTTCTTATTGATAAAAAATACACTATAATGTATCTTTATACATGACATAAGAAATTTATTCGGAGTTGATACAGTTGAAAAAGAAATTCCCACTGTCGACGTGGTTACTATTTATCCTACCATCTTTATTAGGAATTACATTATTTATGGTTCCTATGAAATTCTCAGATGGTTCGACGAGTATTCCTGTTGCACATTTAGCGGACTTATTAATGAAAGTTATTCAAGATTATATGCCTCTTGTCGGAACGATCGTTATGACGATCTCTGCTGTAGCAGGTATTTACTTTTTAATTCGTCGTGGAAAGCCGACGAAAAACAAAACATTTAACGCTCTCTTCAATGTTACACCATTTTGGGTCGTTACACGTATATTAGCAGCGATTTTTGCTTTCCTCGTCTTCTTAAAGATCGGACCTGAAGCAATTTGGAGCGAGGATACTGGTGGCTTGTTACTCTCTAAAGATGGACTCGTCACAATGTTATTTACTGTATTTTTATTCGCTGGACTTTTATTACCATTACTTTTAAACTTCGGTTTACTCGAGTTCTTCGGGACATTAATGGTAAAAATTATG
>JASLGI010000182.1 GCA_030149685.1 Bacillaceae bacterium
ATTACGTGACCGTGTTGTAACAGCTGAAGAAGCAGCAGCATGGATCGAAGATGGTATGACACTCGGACTTAGTGGATTCACACTTTCAGGAGATGCGAAAGCAGTACCCGCTGCACTCGTAGAACGCGCGAAAAAAGGCGATAAAGTGAAAGTGAACGTATATACAGGAGCGTCACTCGGTTCAGATACAGACCAAAACATGGCTGAACAAGACCTCGTCTTAAAACGTTTACCATTCCAAGCGAACCGTGCAATGCGTGGAGAAATCAATAAAGGAAACTTATTATTTACAGACCAACACTTGTCGATGACAGCAGAATATGTACGTCAAGGTGTTATTCCTGAAATTGATTATGCAATTATCGAAGCGTATTCAGTAGAAGAAGATGGAACGATCATTCCAACAACTTCAGTTGGTAACTCAAACATTTTCGCAGAAAAAGCGAAAAACATTATTTTAGAAATTAACTTAGCGCAACCTGATTTCACAGGTATGCACGATATTTATACACCAGCAGACCAAGGTGAGCGTGAGCCAATCGCTTTAACGAATGCAAGCGGTCGTATCGGTACGAACGGTATTAAAGTCGACCCTGCAAAAATTAAAGGAATTGTTTTCACAGACCAATTAGATTCACCATCACCAAACGCAGGTCCAGACGAAGATACAACGACAATGGCGAACCACTTAATCTCATTCTTACAAAAAGAAGTAGATGAAGGTCGTCTGACAAAAGAATTAATGCCACTTCAAGCAGGTATTGGTTCACAAGCGAACGCTGTACTTTACGGACTTTTAGAGTCAAACTTTGAAAACTTAGAAGTATTCTCTGAAGTTATTCAAGACGCGATGATCGATTTAATCGACGAAGGAAAAGTTGCATTTGCTTCAAGTACGTCAATTACATTGACTGAAGAAAAAATGAAAGAAGTATATGCAAACCCTGAGAAATATAAAGATAAAATCGTTCTCCGCCCACAAGAAATTTCAAACCACCCAGAAATCATCCGTCGTCTCGGAATTATCGGAATCAACA
This sequence comes from Bacillaceae bacterium, assembly GCA_030149685.1. The sequence continues at coordinate 1,038 of JASLGI010000182.1, forward strand.
CAGCGCTTGAATTCGATATTTACGGAAACGTCAACTCAACACACGTAACAGGTACGAACATGATGAACGGTATCGGTGGTTCAGGAGACTTCGCACGTAACGCACGTATCGCAATCTTCGTAACGAAATCTGTTGCAAAAGACGGAAAAATCTCATCAGTCGTTCCGATGGTTTCACATACAGACCATACAGAGCACGATGTAGACGTACTCGTAACAGAGCACGGATATGCAGATTTACGCGGACTTGCACCACGTGAGCGTGCACCGAAAATTATTCAAAACTGTGCGCACCCAGACTTCCGTGATGAGTTAATGGCTTATTACAACGAAGCAGTTGAAAAAGTAGGCGGACAAACACCACATATCCTTGAGAAAGCATTCTCATGGCATACACGTTTACGCGACACAGGTTCAATGCACGAAGAAAAATAAGAAAAATAGTTTACCAGCGTCTTCTATGGCGCTGGTTTTTTTGTCTAGGCGATTTCTTTTGTGAGTTGTTCATTGTTCGTTATACTGAAAGGACGAAGGAGGGGAAAGAATGAAAATAGCATTGTTTGGCAGCACGGGACGAGTTGGACATGAATTGTTAAAGCGAGTACTTGATGAAGGGTTTGAAGTGAAAGTACTCGTTCGTGATGCATCAAAAGTGTCACCTCATGAACGAGTAGAAGTAATCGTCGGTGATGTGAAAAAAGAGTCGGATGTTTTACGCACGATTGAAGGAACAGATGCGGTGATGAGCGCGCTCGGCACAGATAAAACGACGACATTAACAGAAGCAACGCCTCATTTTATTCATGCGATGGAGAAAGAAAATATTCAGCGCATCGTAACGATCGGTACGGCAGGTATTTTAAATAGCCGCTCGACACCAGGGAAAGTTCGTTATGAGGCGGGAGATACGAAGCGAAAGTTAACGTTTGCGGCAGAAGAACATCATGAAGTCTTTCGATTATTTGAGCGTAGCGATTTAGATTGGACGATCGTCTGTCCGACGTATTTACCGGACGGTGAAGTACGGGGGAATTATCGTGTAGAAAAAGATTATTTACCAGAAGGTGCGGAAATGATTACAGTAGGTGATACGGCAGAATTTGCGTTTCGTGAGTTTCAAGAACGACGATTCAATCGGTCACGTGTAGGGATTTGTTACTGATGTTGGAGCTTTTTGGACATCCGGTCGAAGAAGAGACATTCGTTCCGACGACAGAAATGTATATGGAAGAAACGTTGAAACATTTACGCGAAGCATTATTGCGTGAAGGAGAATCTTTTGAATGGGTTCTTTCATGTCATACGGATGAATTAGAAACATTGGAACAAATGTTGCAAACGTCTGCTCTTTCTTATGAGCGCTACGATGCTCGAGCAAATATTCAATTGTACGACTTTCATTTGAAAGGTCTTTCACCGAAGCAATTAAGTGAATGGCTCACATTAGAGGCATTCCGCTATGTGAAAGTAGGCGGATTGTTTGCCATTATTTCAGGAAGTGTGGAAATTGAATATGAAATAGACGACCTCGGTTGTTGTTTTACAGAAGGTATACCCGTTCTTTATTTGTCAGAAGCGTCTCGGGCCTTCGTCGTTTCTCATGATTTGTATGGTTATACAGTCGTCGAATCACTCGTATAAAAAAACCTAGCGAACGTAGACAGAAAGTGTCTATGTAATCGCTAGGTTTTTTTACTTCGTATGTGGTTCATAATTTAAGAGACGAAACAATTCTGTTCGTTCTTTCGCTGTCAAATCGCGCCATTCTCCGTAAGGTAAATTCCCTAACTGAATATTAATAATGCGCGTTCTTTTTAATCGAACGACTGTATATCCGAGTGCGGCTGTCATCCGACGGATTTGTCGGTTCATTCCTTGAGTTAATGTAATGTTGAATGTTGCTGGTCCGAGACGTTGAACTTTACAAGGTTTTGTCATCGTACCGAGAATAGGTACACCAGATGCCATCGTTTGAAGAAATTCATCATCAAATGGTCGGTCAACGGTGACGATGTATTCTTTTTCATGTCCATGTTCTTCTCGTAAAATTTCATTGACGATATCTCCATCATTAGTCATGAGAAGAAGCCCTTCCGAATCTTTATCGAGCCGACCGATATGGAAAATTCGTAAAGGGTGATTCATATAATCGACGACATTATCTTTATCTTTCCGATCTGTCGTACTCGTTACACCGACCGGTTTATGAAGAGCGATATAAACGAGTTCCTCTTCTAATGACACACGCTTTCCATCAACTTCGACGACATCACTCGGAGAAACGCGGCTCCCGAGTTCTGCTTTTTCTCCATTGATATAGACACGTCCAGCTTCGATCCATTTGTCCGCTCCACGTCGAGAAACGAGCCCTGTTTGACCTAAAAATTTGTTAATACGCACGAGAAAACCTCCTTTTCTGTATTGTATCATGACTTAGTTGACAAGGAAAAAAACATTCGATATACTTCACTAAGATAAAGTATTAGAATAGTTTTGAAAAAAAGAATAGGAGAGATCAGTATGAACAGAGTAGAAGAGGGACAATTTGGTCGTTTTGGAGGGATGCACGTTTCTGAAGCGATGCGTCGTCCATTAGTAGAGTTAGCGGAAGCGTATGAACGTATTTGTTCAACAGCAGACTTCCAAGAAGAGTTTCAACACTATTTAACGGATTATGTCGGTCGTCAAACACCGCTTTATTATGCGGAACAATTAACGAAAACATTCGGAGGACCGAAAATTTATTTAAAACGTGAAGATTTAAATCATACAGGTGCGCATAAAATCAACAATGCGCTCGGTCAAGCATTACTTGCAGTAAAGATGGGGAAGAAAAAAGTCGTTGCTGAAACAGGAGCAGGACAACATGGTGTAGCGACAGCAACAGTTTGTGCACAGTTCGATCTAGAATGTACGATTTTCATGGGAAGAGAAGATATGAAACGTCAAGCATTAAATGTTTTTCGTATGGAATTACTCGGAGCGAAAGTAGTACCTGTAGATGGTCAAAATGGAACATTATCAGATGCTGTAGATGCAGCTCTTCTTTATTGGAATGAACATTTAGAAGATACGCATTATGTTTTAGGCTCAGCTGTAGGACCTCACCCATTTCCGACGATTGTGCGAGATTTTCAATCTGTTATAGGTACAGAAACGAAAGTGCAAATGATGGAAAAAGAAGGACGTCTACCGGATGCTATTGTCGCTTGTGTCGGTGGAGGAAGTAATGCAATTGGGATGTTTTATCCGTTTATTGAAGATGAAGAAGTGAAGTTGTACGGAGTAGAAGCAGGTGGAAAAGGGATTGATACTGGGCGACACGCAGCGGCGCTTGCTTCACCAAAAGAGATGGTTTTACACGGAATGAATGTGTTTGCGATGGCAGATGAGGAAGGGAATGTCGGTGATCCGTATTCTATTTCTGCAGGACTCGATTATCCAGGAATCGGCCCTGAACATAGTTATTTGCACGATATCGGACGAGTGCAGTATGAAGCAGCAACTGATGAGGAAGCATTGCACGCCTTTCAATTGTTATCAAAAGAAGAAGGGATTATCCCAGCATTGGAGAGCTCTCATGCAGTTGCTTACGCAGAAAAACTAGCAAAAGAAATGACGGAAGAAGAAATCATTGTTATTAATCTATCAGGTCGTGGCGATAAAGATGTCGCGCAAGTACAAGAAATTTTGAAAAAGTAGTCATACAAAGCGTGCATATTTTGCACGCTTTTTTCAAAAGTATGAATAAAAATGCAAAAGGAATGCATAAAAATAATGTTATTCGTTAGAAAACATTTATTCAGAATAAAAAGAATATTCTAACATTTCGAAAGTAAAGGAATAATAGGATAATTCAGAAGTTAAAAAGATTGTCTTTTCAAGAAGATGAAAGTAGCGTTTAAAGTTGCTCTCATCTTCTTTTTCGATTTTTCTTGCAATATATTTCCCTTCAATGGTAAAGTATGAGTAAACGCTTTCATATCATACACTAAGCCGAAAGGAAAATGTCCGTCTAAGAAAGACAATTATAGTATTTCACAAAAATAGTATTGTCAATCGTTTGTTTGTATAGTATATTTATTAGCAGGTTAAGAACAATGAGGACTATTCATGCATTGAATGTATTTTTCATTCAATGTTCAGAAAATTGTTGTATATTTTGACGACGTCCAGTGCTCCT
>JASLGI010000244.1 GCA_030149685.1 Bacillaceae bacterium
AATAATCAAAAAGTAGACTTTCAAAACTTCGGTGTTGAGCTTGAAGACCGACACGGGAATGTGACACGTGCAGCGATTGCAGATGATCAAAATGCGATGCGCGTAGACGATGGAGGTCTTGAATTAGTTGAAGGTACTGATGGAAAAGAATATAAAAAATGGTCGAAGAAAACGCCACTCGTTAGCGTTCGTATTCCTTTAACAAAGTATGAGATGGTCGATTTTGAAGCAGTAGATAAAGTGCGTTTTTATTTCAGTGGTCATAATAAAGGTTCTGTCTATATTGATGATATTTATATTCAATAAGGAGGAGTTTTCATGGATTTAGAGCAATGGCTTGAACGTGTGGAGCGTCGATTAGAAGACGTTGAAGATCAATTAACATTAGTAAAACAACGTCAAGAGACGACGGATTTAATGTTTCGAACAATGGATCAAAAAATTGATCGTTTACTACGACTTGCAACGATCCAATCTTCTGCGACGATGAACGATGAAATGCCAAAGTTATCATCGCAAACGTCAGCATTAGAAGAGATGATGAAAGAGTTACGAACAGATGTCGAATTGTTAAAACGTGCGACTGTATCGGAGTGGGAAAAATGAAGCAATATGACGTGTTATTGTTTGATGTCGATGATACATTGCTCGACTTTCATGAAGGAGCAGCTCACGCATTAACAAAAACTTTTTTAACGTATGGATTAGCTTCTCATGAAATCGAACATGCTAAACAGGTATTTAATGAGGTGAGCGCTCCTTTATGGCAGGCAGCAGAAGAAGGCACACTCACTGTGCAAGAAATTGCATATATGCGTTTTGATCGTTTATTTGCTCATTTCAACTTACCCGTAGATGGGAAAGAAGCCGATCAATTGTTTCGAGATTCATTAGCTGATGATGATTTCTCTATTCCTGGAGCGAAAGAGGTGCTCGCTCATTTATCGGAACATTATCCTCTTTATGTCGTATCCAATGGGATGTATGAAACACAAGAAAAACGTTTAAAAGCTTCCAAGTTATACGATTATTTTGATGGACGTTTTACATCCAGTGAAATCGGCGTGTCAAAACCAGCGCCACAATTTTTTGATTATGTCGCACAACATGTACCATCATTTGATCCAGATCGAGCGCTTATTATTGGAGACTCTCTTTCGTCAGATATGACAGGAGGTATTCAGTATGGCATGGATACATGTTGGTTTAACCCTAAAAAAGAATCGACAAATTTACCAGTAACGTATACAATTCACCAGTTAGAAGAGATTCTTCCTATCGTAAAAAAATAACGCCAAGCGATTAAGTCATCGTACTTGATCGCTTGACGTTTTTCGTATGCGTTGATAAATAAAAATTAGTAACAAACTAACGAATGCGCCACTCATATCGATACTGACATCGGTCCAAGAGTCGTGGCGTCCAGGCACAGCGCGTTGAATCGTTTCGTCGAGTAAAGCGACACCTCCTGTTAAAAAGAAGCTACAAACATACTTTCCGCGCGTCATGAAGAAGGCACTCATAGCAATAAGGCCGAAATAAAAGAAATGACCGAGTTTGCGAAAGAAAAAGCGTAATACTTCTTCTGGAGGTCGAGTAGCGGTTGAGATTTCTTCACCTTCATAATGAAAGACGAGTTGGTCTACCCAGGAAGATGTCCGGTATTCTTCTTCTAGCACAGCGGTGAATTGTTCAGATTTTTCACCGACTTGTAAGGAGTTCCAAAACACGAATGCAACGAGTAATAGAAATGGTAGTGTACGTACATAATTTTTCATAGTTCCAGTATATAAGTGTTTAAAAACAGTGTGCAAGGGGAATTTTAAAAGAAAGGAGTGATCATATGCGTTTAAAAAATAAAGTAGCAATTATTACAGGTGCAGGAAGTGGCATGGGAAAAGAAGAGGCATTATTATTTGCACGCGAAGGAGCAAAAGTTGTTGCAACTGATTTGAATAAAGATGCTGTTTGTCGTGTAATTGAACAGATAAAAGAAGCAGGGGGAGAAGGAATTGCTTTAAAACATAATGTTGCGCGTCGAGAAGATTGGGAGTTTGTCATGCGAGAAGTAGAGGAAACGTATGGAGATGTCGATATTCTCGTGAATAATGCAGGGATTAGTCAAGCGACACCTTATGAAGAACTCGCAGATGATGAATGGCGCCAAATCTTTGCGATTAATGTCGATAGTGTTCATTATGGGACACAATTAGTCATTCCTTCGATGAAAAGAAAAGGGGGAGGAGCGATTGTGAATATTTCCTCCATTGCAGGATTAACAGGGGGTTCGGGGGCAGGAGCTTATACAGCATCAAAAGGAGCTGTTCGATTATTTACGAAAGCAATCGCAGCGGACTATGGAAAAGATGGTATTCGTTGCAATTCTGTTCATCCAGGATATATTTTAACGCCGATGAGTGAAAAATATATGGAAAACCCTCAATATCGCAAGTGGTTTTTAGCAAATACACCGATGAAAAAATTAGGTAAGCCAGAAGAAGTCGCGCGTGCTGTGTTATTTTTAGCTTCAGATGAATCGTCTTACATTACAGGAGTAGAACTTCCTGTCGACGGTGGCGTTACATCGATTTAATGAAAGGCGTCTCGCTTTAGGCGGGACGTTTTTAAATTTTTAACGATTAACGGTAGGGAGTCGTTTACTCATGTAGTACTTTAATGGAATAACAGACTAAATGAATCAGATTGTTAAAACTGTTCCGAGTATTTGAATCGTGCTGACAGTTGATTGTAATTGCGATACAATCAACTGTTAGGAGGGATTGTATGAATCGAAAAGCCGTTATATTTGGGCTACTTACGGTACTTATTTGGGGGTCCGGATTTGCTGCGATTCGTGCAAGTTTGCTCGGAGGTTTTTCTGCGCAACATTTGCTCGTTTTTCGCTTTTTAATTGCATCACTCGTATTCGTCATTTACGCCTTATTACCAGGTGTTAAATTACGTTTACCTAAAAAGGAACATTTATTACCGATTGCTGCACTCGGAATTTTCGGTATTACGATTTACCAATTAGGAGTTACATTCGGTCAAGAAACTGTATCGGCAGGAGCAGCGAGTATGATAGTAGCAGCATCTCCTCTTTTTACTGCATTGCTTGCCATTTTCGCATTAAAAGAGCCGATGAATCGTCTCGGGTGGATCAGTTTATTCGTTGGGTTCGTCGGAGTAGTTCTTATAATGTTTGGCGCAGAAGGAGCATCGATGGAAATTTCGCTCGGAGCGATTTACATATTGATAGCAGCGATTGCAACGAGTATTTTCTATGTTTACCAAAAACCGCTATTTCAGACGTATCGACCGATTGAATTGACTGCTTATTTTACATGGGCAGGAACGCTTCCTTTTTTAATCTTCCTTCCAGGGCTGGGAGAAACATTACAAGCATCAACAAATGAAGCGTTTTGGTCGGCGGTTTATTTAGGGATTTTCCCAGCAGCCGCAGCGTATGTTTTATGGGCGTATGCTTTATCATTATCAGATGCGGGAGCGATTTCGAGTATTTTATATTTCGAACCCGTTGTCGCTATTATCGTCGCTTGGATTTGGTTGCAAGAAATACCGACGATGTTATCAGTTATCGGAGGAGCCATCGCTGTTAGTAGTGTCGTTATTATGCAGTGGGCAAACAAAAAGACGCGTCCGCCACTTGCTCCAAAACGATAAAAAAAGAGGCCGGGAGTTTCCCGAGCCTCTTTTAGTGTTTTTCAATTTTAGTTGCTTGACCTTGTGGAGGTAGCGAACGTGTAAATTGTAAAGTATGTGTAATTGTTACAGTATCGCCTAAAGAAAGTTGTTCGACGATTTCTTCATCTAATGTACGGAAATGAAAGACGATGAGGTCTTCGAGCATCGCTTTTTCAGGATCCATTACTTCACGTGTAATTGTTACGTCTTTTCCATCAATATCAACGATGACTCCGGTCGTTTGTTCAGTTTCCACGAGTGGTTCCTCCTTTTCTATCGGTGCACAACTAGTAAAAATGAATAAAATACTTATAAAAATAAGACTGCTCCATCGATAATGAGCGTTCATAAAATCCCTTCTTTCTTTTACCATTGCTGGATGTGAAACTTTCCGAGCGACTTATCGTATATAATGAGTGTATCGATTAAATAATAACTTATGATAAGATTAAATGTATATGATTATGGAGGAGAAGCCTATGAAATTTGACGATTTATCAAAAGAATTACAAAAACGTGTATTAGATCGTGAATTTTTAAGTTGGATTGTAGAAACATTAGATCGCGAAACGATTGCTTATATTTCAGAACAATTGAAAATACCGTTGAGTGACTTTCAAATAAAAAAATTAGAGATTGCTCAATTACGTAATCAGTTGATTAACAACCACCATCGAAAAAAACTCGTAATGCTCGACATCTTATACCCTCTCTTTCAGTATATCGACATTGAAGAAAAAGAAAAAGAGTTAAAAAAAGAACAGATGAAAGAAAAACCTTCCGAAGAACAAGTGAAAGAGAAAGTAGAGAACGAATTTGAGCGTGTGATTCAATCGGGCGACTTGACACGTGCAGAACGGGCAACTCTTTACTTTTTCCGCAATGATTATGAACAAGCATTAACCCTTTATGATGATTGGTTAGAAAATGCAGAAGAAGAACAGAAGCAGAAAGAGAAGAAGAAAAAAGTACAAAAGATGAAGGAGTCGATCGAAGAACAACAGAAAGACTTAGAGAAAACGGAGCGACGTTTACAACGTTTAGAACAAGAACGGGCACAAGCACAACAAGAAGTGCGAGAGTTAAAAGAAGAATTGCAAGAGCTGCGTCGTGAGAAACATCAGGACAAAAATTTATACAATCAACAATTAGCAGAGTCTGAACGTCAAGCAGAAGTTGCACAACAACAATTATTAGAAGAACGCGAGCGATTAGAACAACGCATTACTCAATTAGAAGAAAAAAATGAAGCGCTGACAGAAGAAATTGTTCATTTGAAAGAAGAACATGAGCAAGTAGTTGAAGGGACACGTGCACTAGATACGCCATTGACGAGTCAGTGGCATAATCATCAATGGGGAAGTTACGTCATCGGACGTTTAGCGGATTATGGAAAGACGGTAACTCATGAGCCGATTTTCATTAACCGTTCAGAGATTTTACAATTTTGGTTAAAACGTCAATCGATGCCGAGTGACAACTTTCCAGAAGAAGTACGACATGTGACATCTTGGTCAAATTATTTGCCATCTTTTGATGTAGGCGATGAGTTTAAAGATGGTGAAGAACGAAAAAAATTGTTGCGCGAGTATTTAGAGCAATATGTTGTCCTATTTAAAATTGAAGTACATGACGGCCATTTTAAAGCACATGATTTACATATGTTACCGCGAAAAGAAACGTTTACAGGGAATGAAACGTTCGAAATGATACCTGTTTTCCATGCGGAGTTTAATCAATATACAACAATTATCGAATTTGTTGAAGCTCTTCAAAAGGGAGCGTTTATCGGACGAAATGATGATGTAAGCCATGAGTACCGTCACGATCATTACCCTGTCGTCTTTTACCGTGAGAAAAATGGAAAGGTTTACGCAGCTGGTTTATTTGATAGTTTCCATTATGCACATGGAGGGTTCCGTTTTAATACGGCAGAACATGTAACGTATACAGAAATTCCTTCTCAATGGATAGACGATATGTATATATTAGAGAACGTCGCTTTTTTAGAAACGACACTATATGAACAGTTGCTCGCTCATATTGAACAGTTTGGACAAAAGGAAGAAGTGATGAAACAGCTTCCCCCACGTTTACAAACGTTTCAGTTATCACCGACTGTTGTATCGACTATTCAAGAAGAGAATGAATGGATGCAACGTTGGATTTATGAGACCGAACGTCAGCAGTTAACGTACAATGTGGAAGATTTGTATAATTTTCATACGTGTGTGAAGTCGGGAGGATTGACGATTTTAGCAGGAATGAGTGGCACAGGTAAGTCTCAACTTGTCGAAACGTATCAACGAAGCCTCGGATTAACGGATGAGCAGTTTTTGTTTATCCCTGTGAGTCCGACATGGACCGACGATGCCGACCTTTTAGGGTATGTCGATATGATGAAAAATTATTATCGCCCCGCTGCAACAGGTCTTGTCGATTTGTTAAAGCGAGCAGAAGAACATCCAGAGGAATCATTCATCGTTTGTTTTGATGAAATGAATTTAGCACGTATCGAGCATTATTTCTCTCAATTTTTATCAGTGTTAGAACGCGATGAAGAAGTACGTGAATTGACATTGTATAATGAGGCATTAGCGCCTGTTATCGAAAATAGTGATGAATATCCACCGAAAGTGACGATCGGACAAAATGTCTTTTTCACAGGGACGGTCAATTTAGATGAAAGTACGCATGTGTTAAGCGACAAAGTGTTAGATCGAGCGAATGTAATGACACTAAAAGTAGAGCCATTTCAACGCTTCTTACAAATGACGGATGAACGTGCAATGAAAGAATCAATTGATTTTCCAAAGGTAGCTATTCAATCATTTATTCAAACATCTCCAATGATGTCTTTAAGTGAACGCGAGTTATCATTTTTATGGGATGTGCATGAGTTGCTCGCTACTATTACTTTGCATGCAGGTATCGGACCACGTATCGTTCGTCGTATTGACAGGTACATGAGAAATGCGCAAACATTATCGGAGGAAACGTTGTCGACGCAGCGGGCGTTTGATTTACAATTCGTTCAACGAATTGGCTCGAAAATTCGCGGAACCGAAGAAATGTTACGTCATGTGGTCGGAATGTATGATGAAGTAGAGGAGGAAGTAAAAGAGTCACGTTTATTCAGTTTATTCGATCATTACGAAGATTTATCGGACTTTCAGACATCTCGTCAGTTGATCGCTGAAAAAGCGAAGGAGTTGACGCGTAATGGGTATGCCTTTTAAGCTTTGTATTATTGAAAAATCAGGAGAATATGAACAGACGCAAGATGTGACTGAAGCTTTCGTTGTGCGAGGCAATGAGCCTGGTGTGATGGCACTAAGAGAAAATTCTGTTTTCGATTTATTTTTTCAAGCGCCATCATCTTCGAAACTATATATTGATGAACTCGAAGCGTATGATCCGACATTAGGGAATAAGGACGCTCATGGCTTTTATTTAAAGCCTTCTGAAGACATATACCCCGTATGTAGTATGGCGAATAAAAAACCGCCTCCGTTCATTCCTGGGCGTTATTTAGTCACGATTGTCGTAGACGGTGAATGGTATGATGCATTGTTAGAAATTATTCCTCGTCGAGTATCCGAACACCAACACGATCGAATGGTAGAAGAGTTAGAGGCAATCGAAGAAGGTCTTGCGATGCAAACGAAAGAGAAGCGTCACTTTCAGCACGGCATGTTTCAAGGAGTATTGTCTTCGAAAGAAGAGATGCAATTGGAACATTTAATGAAAGAGAAGTCGCGTTTCCTTCTCGCTTTACGTCGTATTTCGTCTGCACCTTATGAAGAAATACAGAAACAGCACATCGCTACACCGCTCCACCGTGTTCGACGGATCGATGAAAAAGCGTATCGTTTAACACAATCGACTTCACGTAGGCATATTGCTTATGGAGCACAATCTGCTTTTGTACGAGATGTACAAGAAAACCGTTTGTTAAAAAGTTTATTGCGTCAACTGCTACAAATGTTTCAACGTCTTCGTAGTGAGATGGATTGGAGTAGTGAAGTTTTACAACATTTGTGGACCTATTATTTATTACCGATTCGTCAACAAGTGTTAAGTTTTTTACAATTGCCGTGGGTGCAACGAGTAGAGGAACCGACATCTCTTCACGTTCCTCCATTGTTTTTTACAGGCAGTTCTTATGCAACGATTTATCGCATATTAAAGAAACCATTGCTCGAACGACAAATTGTTACGAGAACTGTTCGCAAGCAATATAAACGTTCAGATGAATTGTATGAGTTATGGGGATATATGAAACTTGTTCAAATGATTCAACGTCAAGGATACGAAGTTGTGAGAGAAAAAACGCTCATGACGGATGATCAACGAATTTGGACATTTCGACAAGAAGATGTTGTTTTACGTTTAGCACACGATGAAGAAATACCACGAAGTCCTCTGCAAATGACGAAAGAAGTTCCGTATTTCACTTTGTTTAATAATCGTCCAGATGGTCGATTAGATGTTTGGGTCAGTGGACAATTATGCGGTTCGCTAGTCATTGATTTCAAGTATAGAAACCCTTACTATATTTGGTCGGAAAGTGCCTTAGAAAGTAATGGGGAAGTACCATCTACGATGCAGCAACTCGAAGCTTATTCAAGTAATATTCGCACGGATTTTACTCGTTTACAATTACCTAAAAACCCACTCGTAGAGATGCGTCCTGTGTCAGAGGTGTGGGTGATTTATCCAGAGAAGTACGATGTAGAACGACGGGATACACAAAAAAATGCGTACGATATTCGATTGCTCGACATGAGTCCAACTTTCGATTATTCTTATTTAGAACACTTATTGCAAACAGCCATTGAACAAATAAAAAAACGAAAACAATAAAGGAGATTTTTTCATGTTACACATTATTCCTCCCGCTTTACAAATCGAACCAGTAGAAGAGGAGGACGTCCCCGCCCTTAACCGCATGATCGACTATTATAGTTACGACTATTCAGAGTTTGATCAAGCGGACATTTTACCATCCGGTAGTTACGAATATATCGATGCAAATGTTTATTATAAAGAACGCAACGCTTTTCCTCACGTTTTTAAAGTAAATGGAAAATATGCAGGTTTTGCGCTCATTCGACGATTAACAGATGAAACAGGCACATTTTGGTATTTAGAAGACTATTTCATTATGAAAAAATATCGTCAATACGGTTTCGGCCGTCGAGCAGCGACGCGTTTATTTGATTATTTAATAGGAGAATGGGAAGTTCGCCAAGATGCGACGAATACTCCGGCACAAAAATTTTGGAAAAAAGTCATCGGTGAGTATACGAATGATAACTACCGCTCGATTCAACGGAAAAAATGGAATGGACCGATTCAACGATTTCAATCAGAAGGTCCAGAAGGGGACGAGCGTACGTATCATATTAGTTAATAGAGGATAAAGATCGTTTTATCTTTCGTTCGAAAGCTTAGTAGCATATCCATTGCTACTAAGCTTTCTTTTTGATTAATACAACTATTTACGATTTGCAAACGAGGATAGCGTGAAAGATAGGCAGCGATTGATACGACAGGAAAGAAGACGTTAGCGTTGACAGAGCGCCTAATAGATGTTTAAAACTAAAAAGAGATACAAAGTATGGAGTTGTCGCAACCAGTCTTAAACAGTCGATTGAAGCGTTACAATGATATCCATTAATCTATTAAGTTGAATGTTTCACTCTGACGAGAGCGATCTGTCGTTAATACATCGATTACTTGCATTAGAGGAAGTGCTTTTTATGAGCAGTTGTGGCACACCTTCGTAAAAAAATAGGATGCGTGGACTACGATCTTGAAGTTTTGCATTGTATTTTGTTGTTTTTACAATAGATGTCCCATTTTACAAATGAAGCGCTATATGTTCAGTAGAAAGAGTTCGTATAGAGGGCTATCAACAAAAAGCGCAAAATATACGCTAGACAAAATTGAACATGACAAAAGCTGATATTTCCTACGTGAAGGGACACAAGAAAATGAGGTTGATCGTAAATCTACACAATCCCCCGATAATTATTAAAAACCCTAAAACAAATGAGAATTTAAAAGTATTATCCGACGTATATAAATTAACAACAACAAACTAAAAAACAATAAAAAAAGAAATAAAAACACCTCTAAATATATAATTAGAAGAATAATCTCCTAACATATACTTAAAGGTGTTTTTTACTTTATATAAGGAGCGCACTTAAGAAAATAATAATGGCTCCACCAGATGCAATGAGCATCGGATACATGAGTGGTTCTTTACGAATGAGGTTGACGATCATTTTCCCTAAACCGAGAAAACCGACAATAACCCCTAAGATGAATACAGCAATTGCTGCTTTCATCACTATCACCTGACTTTCTATCAATACTTCAAGTTAAAAATCACGTTTTTCAGTTTGATTATACGCATTCAATAAACGTTCTTTCAACTCTTCTTCCATTTGAGCAATTTCAACTTCAGCTTCTTTACGTGCACGACGTCCTTCTGCTTGAATATCTAACGTTTCTTCAATCGTTTCAATCAAGTTTTGCTGCGTTACTTTCAATGTCTCAATTTCTACAAGTCCACGTTCATTTTCTTTCGCTGTTTCAATCGTGTTTTGTTTGAGCATCTCAGAGTTTTTTAGTAATAAATCGTTCGTCGTTTTTGTAACGAGTTTTTGAGATTCTACAGCATGTTGTTGATTTTGCAATGTTAGTGCAATCGCAATTTGGTTTTTCCATAATGGAATAGCTGTCATAATTGACGACTGGATTTTTTCAGCTAATGTTTGATTCGTCTGTTGAATCATTCGAATTTGCGGTGCACTTTGAATCGCGATTTGACGAGAGATTTTTAAGTCATGCGTTCGCTTTTCTAAACGATCAAGTAATGCTCCCATGTCGTTTAACTCTTGCATATCCATTTGATCTCCAGATGCTTCAGCTTTTTGTTTCAAAAGAGGTAAGATTTCATTTTGAATTTCTTCTTGTTTCATTTCAGCAGCTGCAATATAAATATTTAGTGCTTGGAAATATGTTTTGTTTTGTTCATACAATTGATCGAGCTGACGAACATCTTGTAATAGTCCTTCTCGTGCACGTCCTAATTGTACACTAATTTTATCAACTTGCGTACCGAGTTTTTCATACTTTGTCATCATTTCTCGAACAGATTGTTTCGCTTTTTTAAAGATTCGTTTAAAGAATCCTTGCTCTTCTTGAGGTGCTAATTCATCTGGGTCTAACATTGATAATTTTGCCATTAATTCATTCAACACGTCTCCGATTGGACCAACATCTGTTGCTTGCACTTGATTTAACATATTGTGTGAAAAGCTTGTTAATTCTTTTTGAGCATTGACACCGTACGTAATAAGAGCACTTGAATCATCTAAAGGAATTTGCTTTGCAAGTTCACGTGCTTTTTCACGCTCTTCGGGTGTTAGTCGGTCTGCAATTTCTGTTGTTACGTTTTTTGTTGTAGGAACAGAAGGGGTATCTTCAGTCGGAACAACTTCCATCGTTGGCATTGATAATAATTCATCTAGCTTTTTTTGTTGTAAGTCTTTCTCATTTGTCACTTCTATCATCTCCCTTAGTATTTTCAAGTAGCTTACGTTTTTTTAATGAGACGTCTAAATAATCGAGATCTAGTTTTAACCGCTCAACATCTGTTGCACGAACACGTTTTAAATCGGTTTCTAATAATGCAGTAACATCCATTAGTTTATCACGCGCTTCTTGCAAAGCAATTTGCATATGAGCATCTCTTACCGGCTCTGCTGAAAGATCGGCATATGTTGTCATAATCGATACAGCGGTATCTAAATGGGCATAGAAAAACGTATCGACGTAATAAAATTTTTGAGGGTCTTTTTCTACATTTTGAATGATGCGTTCTGTTAATTGAACAATTTCATTCATTCGTTGAAACGAATAATTTGAACGAATATTTCGATAAGCAAACATGAGCTGACGTTTTTTACGACGAGCTTCTGTTAAGTGACGACGAATCTCTTGATATTCTACTCTCGATAACCCTGCAGCTTCTGCCTCTCGTTTGTTTTGGAAAAAGTGACCGAGTTGAACAGTACCCCAATACGATAAAATCCAAGGAATCGTTACTAAGAAAAATTGGCCATCACTTATATTAATCATCGTAATTAATACGACAATACTAACTGAAAATGCGATTAAATGGCGTGTAAAAAAATATTTTAACCGTTTTAACATATTACTCGCCTCCTTCTCTTTTGTACGTTTCAAATAAGTAAAAAGTTTCATCTCTTCTTTAGTATACGCTAATTTCTTTTTAACCGATATGAAAAAGCTAAGAGGGCGATCATGGAAACTCTATCGAATGTCCTAATTTTCAAAATAGAAAGCAAATATCATTTCAAAAATCAATATTTTTGTTAGAATAGAGTTGATTTAGTTTTAAAGGAGGACTTGAAATGTTTGAAGTGATTTATATGAAAGCAGATTTCGAACCTTGGTGGATGTTTGAAGGTTGGGAAGAACATATTGAAGATCGTACAGCTTTTACTTCTTTTGATGAAGCAGTGAATTATTTACAACAGACAGTCCAATCAATGAAAGCCCAGTATGAGTTTGTAGAAGCAAGAAAAAATTGTTATATTGCTTTTTGGACAGAAGCTGAACAATGTTTCTGTGAAGATTGCGATGACGACTTACAAACATATCACGGATTAATCTTTATGAAAGACGGTCAACCG
>JASLGI010000012.1 GCA_030149685.1 Bacillaceae bacterium
CGCTGGAATTTGGTCAGCAGGTAACCCGTGTAATCCCATCCGTTTCGCTTCTAAATGGGTCATGATCCAAATACCGGCGAAATATAAAATCGCGGGAATGAGCGCTGCTTTGGCAATCGTCCAATAATCGACACCGGCGAATTCAATCATTAAAAACGCAGCTGCCCCCATGATCGGTGGCATAATTTGTCCACCGGTCGACGCAGCGGCTTCTACCGCTCCGGCAAAGTTTTTATCATATCCGAGCCGTTTCATCATCGGAATCGTATACGAACCTGTCGTTACTGTATTCGCAACAGAACTTCCTGAAATAGTCCCTTGAAGGGCACTTGAGAAAATCGCTACTTTCGCAGGTCCTCCTGTACGTTTCCCAGCGATCGCAATCGCTAAATCGTTGAAATACGTACCCACTCCTGTTTGAATTAAAAATGCTCCGAACAATAAGAATAAGAAAATATACGTCGATGATACTTGAAGCGGTGTCCCTAAAATACCTTCTGTCGTGAAAAACATCGAATCAATTAATTGATCGAGCGATAATCCTCGGTGAGCAAATACCCCCGGCATATACGGCCCGAACAACGCATAAAGTAAGAAAAACAACGCGATAATCGTAATCGGTAAACCGACCGCTCGACGTGAGGCTTCAAGAACGAGCAAAATCGCAATACCTCCGATAATAAACTGTGCTTGTGAAATCGTTCCGACATGTTGGACGAGTGTATCGTAATACATCGGCCAATACCCTGTGACGATAATCGATAACAAAATTAAAATGTAGTCATACCATGCGACACGATCTCGCGGTGCACCTTTTCGTGCAGGATATAAAAAGAATATGAGTACGAGCGCAAATCCTAAGTGAACGGTCCGCTGAATATAAGCCGTAAATTGACCGAATGCCCCCGTATACAATTGAAATAATGAAAAAGCGAGTAATAAAAAGAATACGATATATGCGAGAACCCCTGTTAATTCCCGATTGTTTGATTCCGCATCAAATTTCTCCAATAATTTTTTCTGTTCTTCTTCAGTTAATGTCTCGATGTGCTCGTTCGAATCGACACGCTCCTCGTTCTTCTTTGTCATCGATCAACACTCCCTTCTGTTTGTCAACAAACGATAACTTTTCTACTTTCACTGTAAACCAAGCGCCAGGTTCGAAATAATCATTGAATCGAACGCATTGTGGCGACTCCCCTTGGCGCCAAAATGACAACCGGTGTTGGGAAACAGTTTTCCCATTTCGAATATTTAATTGTGGAAAATGATTCGTCATTCCCGTCACTTCATAACGTCCATCGACATAATCAATCGACTCTCCTTCATACAATGTAGAAGGCATCCCGATACCGAACTGCGAAAAAAACATCGCTTGTTGTTCGATTTCCCCATCTTCGAGCAATTGATACGTCTCAACGACATCTGTTCGGTGAATCGAATGAACGAACGTAATTTGAAAATGGTCTCCTTTATTTAACGGAAGATAGGCAGCGATCGTCGATGAACGTTCTTCATAAAAAACGAGTGCGGACGTGAGTGGGTAAAACAAGAAAAATAGGAGGACGATGATTCCCCCTCCACTAACGAGTAACCATTTGTTCATCTCATCACCTATCCTTTGAAGACAACGCTTACATTGTAAAAGTAAGAAAACCGGAAGCCGCGAACGTACGGCGACTACCGGTTACTTGTAGCAATTACTCTGCTTTTACTCCGACTTCATCATAATATTTCTGTGCACCTGGGTGAACAGGAATACCGATACCGTTTAAAGCATCTTCTTTTTTGATGAATTTCGCTTTATCGTGTGCAATATCGTCTGCATTTTCATACAATGCTTTCGTAATGTCATAAACGACATCTTCTGATACGTCATCACGTACGACGAGCATCGCAAGAACTGCTACTGTATCGACTTCTTCTTTTAATCCATACGTACCTGCTGGAATTGTCTCCGGTGCGTAGTATGGGTATTGTTCTACTAACTCATCGACTTTATCTTTTGCAATCGGTACGACGACGACATCTGCTGTTGCTTGTAACTCTTCAACTGCTCCTGTCGGTGTACCTGCTGTAATGAATGCTGCGTCAATATTTCCATCTTTAATACCGCCTGCAGATTCTCCAAAGTCGAGTTTTTGTGCTTTAATATCATCCATTGAAAGTCCGTGGAGTTCTAAAATCTGCTCTGCGTTAATGTACGCGCCTGATCCCGGTGCTCCAACAGATACTTTTTTCCCTTTTAAATCTTCTACCGATTGAATCCCTGATTTTTCAGTCGTAATAATTTGTACCGTTTCAGGATACAATGCCCCAAGCGCTACGACGTCTTCAATTTTATCACCTTCAAATGCATTGATTCCTTCATACGCATATGTTGCTACGTCTGTCTGTGCGAAAGCGAGCTCCGCTTGTCCATCACGTAACGCCATAATGTTGTCTGCTGATGCGTTCGAAGATAATGCATCTGTCTGAATTCCTGTTTCATCAACGATAATTTTCGCAATCCCTCCACCGAGTGGATAGTACGTACCGCTCGTTCCCCCCGTAAGAAGGCTTAAAAATTTCGGTTTCTCTCCATCTGTTCCTTTGTCTTTATCATCTGCTGCTTTGTCATCTCCACCGCCACAAGCGGCTAAAATAACAGCAAGTACAGCAAATGTTGCAACGAGTAACCATGACTTATTTTTCATGTAAACTCCCCCTTTAATAATGTTCAACGTGAATGAAAAGTAGAAATGTAAGCGTTCTCTTTTCAAGTACATCTATCATATACGAAAGCGCTATCATTTATCAAGCTTTTTAATGAATTTGTCAATTCTATTCATTTAATGGAAGTGATTTAACATTTTCGCTCGATTACTCGTTCTACTAAGGAAAAAGGTCGCTCATCGCTTCACTTTCCTTTATGCTACAAAGAAAGGAGGCATTTTATGGATTTATTTGCATTTGCAAAACGTTTATTCGCCTTACTGCTTGCAGTAGTCATTAATCTCGTCGCGATTCCATTCGCTCGAATGACGATGTTCGGCATGATTGAAGGAACTGTTGTCACAAGTGGCATGATCGTTGCGGGTATCATCGCCTTCATTTTGGCTAATATCCCACTATTACTGCTGATCGCCGTTTTTCGAGAAAAAAATATCTGGCAACTGATCGGTTGGGTACTCGCTAGTAGCTACACGGCAAGTTTACTTACTTTTTCGATCAATCTCATCGATGAAAAACTACCATTAACTTTGATTACAATCAGTAGCATCATGCTGTTCATTTGGTCGATTCAATGGGCGCGCCGAAAAAAGGCATAAAAAAGAGGCGGGTTTCGCCTCTTTTTCATTTTTTCTCTTCTTTTTTACTTCCCCAATACGTAGCTAAAATAGGTCCTGAAATGTTGTGCCAAACGCTGAAAATCGCGCTCGGTACAGCTGTAATCGGAGCAAAGTGTGCAAGTGCCAACGTTGCTGAAAGGCCTGAGTTTTGCATACCGACTTCGATCGATACCGCTTTTTGATCCGCGTAATCGAGCTTCAACCATTTCGCAAGGAAAAATCCGATCATTAAACCGAGTAAATTGTGTAGCACGACGACAGCAAAAATGAGTAATCCTGTCGATACGATCGCTTCTGTATTTAATGCGACAACTGCTGATGCAACCATTACGATACCGACAACGGAAACGAGTGGTAAAGCAGCGATACTTTTTTCGACTTGACGCTCGAAAAACATACGAACGACAATACCGAGAACGATCGGAATAATGACGATTTTCACGATCGACCAAACCATACTCCCTGCCGAAAT
>JASLGI010000033.1 GCA_030149685.1 Bacillaceae bacterium
TATAATAGAAAGAAGTAGAAAAATGATTTCAACATAATAATGATTATCAACATAAAGTTGTCGATGAAAGAAGGAGTTTGACTGTTATGCAAAAGCGTACTAATGAAGCGAGGCGTCCGCTAAGCGTTTGGACGAAACGAATGGAGAAACGATTAGAGGGGGCGTCATCATGGAAAGTCGCATTGAACGTATAAAAAAGCAATTACACGGGGCTAATTATAAGTTGACCCCTCAACGAGAAGCAACAGTCATGGTGTTATTAGAACATGAAGAAGATCATTTAAGTGCAGAAGATGTTTTTTTGCTCGTAAAAGAACGTGCGCCTGAGATCGGTTTAGCTACTGTTTATCGCACGCTTGAATTGTTAACAGAATTAAAAGTAGTCGATAAAATTAACTTCGGTGACGGTGTCGCACGTTACGATCTTCGTCATGAAGGAGCTACACGTTTTCACCACCATTTAATTTGTATTGAATGCGGGGCAGTCGATGAGATTCAAGAAGATTTGCTCGGCGAAGTAGAAAAAGTTGTCCAATCCCGCTTCCAATTCAAAGTGAAAGATCATTGGCTCACCTTCCATGGCGTTTGTAAAGAATGTCAAGAAAAAGAAGTAGAAGATGAATAATGTAGTGGGAGGGATGGCCAGAGCTATCCCTCTTTTTGATGAAAGGAGTATTGTATGGAAGAACAAGTAGCGCAATATGTAGAGCAACTCGTACAAGAAGGCCAAAAAAGTGAACGAACAATCGATTCGTATCGACGAGATTTGCGTGATTATACAGAATATCTTTATTATAAATGGCAAGTTCACCAAATAAGTGAAGTAGAGCAAACGCATATTATTCATTATGTGAATGATTTACAAAGAAAAGGTCGCTCTAAGCGGACGATTGCGCGTCACTTATCTTCTATTCGGTCATTTCATCAATATGCATTGCGTAGACAATGGACGATTCAAGATGCGACGCAATATGTTGACTCGCCCGTTATAAAAGATGAAGAACCGGTCGTTTTGACGGTTGAAGAAGTCCAGCGACTACTCGAAGCTCCAGGAAATGGAGTACTTGCAAAAAGAGACCGAGCGATATTATATACGTTGTACGGAACAGGTATTCGTATGAGCGAACTATTGCAACTAAATGTGAGTGATATTTCTTTAGAGCATCGTTTTTTACGTGTGAGAGGTAATAAAGACAAAGAGCGAATTATACCGTTGCATGAAGAAGTAGTCAAATATATCGAGGCATACGTAGCTACTCGCGAAAATATGATGCCAGACGAAGCATTATTTCAAAATTTGCGAAAGAAGCGTTTAAGTCGTCAAGGATGTTGGAAGATGATGAAGAAGTATGCGGACATTGCGCGACTCGATCAAACATTTTCTCCGGAAGTGTTGCGTCGTTCATTTGCTACTCATTTCGTTGAAAATGGTGCAGATTTACGAACATTACAACATTTGCTCGGGCATCAAGATTTAGGGACGACGGAACGTTACATTCGGGGGTCTGAAGTGCCGTTAAAAGTTGCGTATGAACGATTTCATCCGTTTACAAAAAAGGAGGAAATAGAATGAAATATTCAAGAATTCATGTGCTCGTTTTAGACTCTGTTGGTATTGGAGAAGCACCAGATGCAGCTCGTTTCGGAGATGAAGGATCAGACACACTTGGTCACATCGTCGAAGCGACAGGAGGATTAGATGTTCCTCATTTAACATCTCTCGGTCTCGGAAATATTCGTGATATTTCAGGACTTGCATCAAGTAACACGCCGAGAGCCTTTTATGGGAAAATGGAAGAACGTTCAATCGGTAAAGATACGATGACAGGACATTGGGAATTGATGGGTTTACTCATTGACCGCCCGTTTAAAACGTATCCAGAAGGGTTTCCTCAAACGCTTATCGAAGAGCTTGAGCGTCAAACCGGCCGAAAAGTGATCGGAAATAAGCCGGCGAGCGGAACGGCGATCATTGATGAGCTCGGACCAGAGCAATTAGAAACAGGAGCGCTCATCGTTTATACATCTGCAGACCCTGTATTACAAATTGCAGCTCACGAAGAAGTGATTCCTTTAGAAGAGCTGTACCGGATTTGTGAAATCGCACGAGAGTTAACGAAACAACCAGAACATCTCGTCGGTCGCGTAATTGCTCGTCCTTATGTAGGAAATCCAGGTGCTTTTGTTCGTACGTCGAATCGTCATGACTATGCATTGAAGCCATTCGGTCGAACGGTATTGAATGAATTAAAAGATGCTAAAAAAGATGTCATCGCGGTTGGAAAAATTAATGATATTTATAATGGAGAAGGAATGACTGAAGCGTATCGTACACGAGATAATATGGACGGGATAGACACGTTATTGCGTGTGATGCAACGCCCATTTGAAGGGATAAGCTTTACAAACCTTGTCGATTTTGATGCGAAATATGGGCATCGGCGTGACCCTCAAGGATATCGGGAAGCATTAGAAGCGTTTGATCGTCGTTTACCAGAAATTTTAGAAGCGATGAATGATGAGGATCTGCTTATTATTACAGCAGATCACGGAAACGATCCGACAGCACCAGGTACGGACCATACGAGAGAATATGTGCCACTTCTCGTCTATTCTCCGAGAGAGCAACGAGGGATGTCACTAGGTGTTCGTTCATCGTTTGCAGATGTCGGAGCGTCGATTGCTCAAAACTTTGGTGTTCGTCACCCGGATATTGGGGAAAGTTTTTTACCACTTCCAAAGAAGGTGAAATGATGCGATTTCTCGATATTTTAATGAAGAAAAGAAATGGCGAAGTATTAACAGAAGAAGAGATTGATTACTTTGTAGAAAAATATACAGCGGATGCCATTCCTGATTATCAAGCGAGTGCTTTTTTGATGACTATCTTTTATGAAGGAATGACAGAGAAAGAACAAGGGTATTTAACATTAGCGATGGCACGTTCAGGAGATACAGTCGACTTATCATCGATCGAAGGAATAAAAGTTGATAAACATTCGACAGGAGGCGTCGGAGATAATGTAACTCTTATTGTCACACCGCTAGTTGCGTCATGTGGCGTTCCAGTAGCGAAAATGAGTGGACGAGGACTCGGTCATACCGGGGGAACAATTGATAAGTTAGAGGCGATTCCTCACTTTGAAACTTCCCTTTCAGAGCAGTCGTTCATTCAACAAGTAAATGAAAAAAAGCTCGCTGTCGTTGGACAAACAGGAAACTTAACGCCTGCTGATAAAAAAATATACGCTTTACGAGATGTGACAGCTACCGTTGATAGCATTCCGTTGATTGCAAGTTCTATTATGAGTAAAAAGATTGCAGCAGGTGCGGATAAAATCGTTCTCGATGTGAAAGTCGGAAGTGGGGCGTTTATGAAAACGCTTGAAGAAGCAGAAAAACTTGCTCATGCGATGACAGCGATTGGAAAAAACGTTGGAAGAGAAACGATTGCTGTATTATCAAATATGGATGAGCCACTCGGTCAAGCGATCGGCAATGGGTTAGAAGTAGATGAAGCTGTACGTGTGTTAAAAGGAGAAGGGCCACGTGATGTAGAACAATTAAGTATCGTCTTAGGTGCGTGGATGCTCGTCCTTGCTCATCGTGTTGAAACGTTGGAAGAAGGAGAACACTTACTTCAACAGAAATTAATGTCAGGAGAAGCATTAGAAAAGTTTCGTACAATGGTGACCGCTCAAGGAGGAGATCCTTCCTTTATTGAAGGGCCTCCGTTAACACGCCCTTCGTGGACAAAAGATGTCATCGCTTTGGAAGAAGGGTATATTCAATCGATTCATTCTGAACGACTCGGTATAGCATCGATGACATTAGGTGCAGGTCGAGCGACAAAAGATGATACAATTGATATGAATGTCGGCCTTTACTTGCATAAAAAAGTAGGAGATTATGTTCAACAAGGTGAACGTCTCGTTACGATTTATGCGAGTGAGGAAGATGTGAAAGAAGTAGAATCGAT
Organism: Bacillaceae bacterium; assembly: GCA_030149685.1. Next base: position 3,980 of record JASLGI010000033.1, read on the forward strand.
GATTCATGAAGCGTATGTGATCGGTAAAGCGCCTGTAAATAAGCGCCCACTGATTTATCAAACGGTTCGTGAATAAATGACTGTGAAAGGGGATAGGGAAATGTATTTATATGGGACACAGAAAGTGAATGAACAAGGGCATTTAGAAATTGGAGGTGTGGATACGACCGAGCTTGCGCGTACGTATGGTACGCCCCTAATCGTCTATGATATCGCTCATTTTAAAAATCGAGCAAATGGATTTAAAAAGACTTTTGAAGATTTAGGTGTAACTGCACAAGTAGCTTATGCGAGTAAAGCGTATTCTTCAATAGCGATTTATCAATTAGCGAATGCGCTCGGTTTATCACTTGATGTCGTATCAGGGGGAGAGTTATATACAGCGATGCAAGCAGGGTTTCCGGCAGAACGTATTCACTTTCATGGAAACAACAAAGGACGCCAAGAAATTGAAGAGGCGTTTGATGCAGGAATCGGTTGCATCGTTTTAGATAACTTTTATGAAATTGAACTTGTCGATACGATTGCTCGAGAAAAAGGGAAGACAATGCCTGTATTATTACGCGTAACACCAGGAGTAGAGCCTTCCACTCATAGCTACATTACGACAGGGCAAGAGGATTCGAAGTTTGGCTTCGATTTAAAAAATGGTCAAGCCGATGAAGCATATCGCCTCGTGCAAGAAAAAGAAACTTTTGAATTGCTCGGACTTCATGCGCACATCGGTTCGCAAATTTTTGATGCAGAAGCATTTCGTCATGCAGCAGAAGTGTTGATGGATAAAATGGTTGAATGGCGTCAGCGCGATTCGTTTGTTTGTCCCGTACTTAATCTCGGTGGCGGATTTGGTATTCGCTATACGGAAGAAGATACGCCGCTTGAGCCAGAACAATATGTGCGTGGCATGACAGAAGCAGTCGTTGAGTTGTCTAAGCATTATGAATATCCAATGCCTGAAATTTGGATTGAACCAGGTCGTTCATTGATCGGAGAGGCAGGAACGACGATTTATGAAGTTGGAAGTGCAAAAGAAGTGCCTGGGACACGTACGTATGTAGCTGTTGATGGAGGTATGCACGACAATATTCGTCCAGCGCTTTACGATGCTGATTATAGCGCAGCGGTCGCAAATAAAATGACGACACCACATGAGACGGTCGTAACGATTGCCGGGAAATGTTGTGAGTCAGGAGATCAATTAATGCAAAATGCTTCGCTCGCGCCGATGGAAGCAGGAGATTTACTTGCAATGTTTTGTACGGGAGCGTATACGTATTCGATGGCAAGTAATTATAACCGCTTTTCAAAGCCGGCCGTCGTTTTTGTAGAAAATGGACAGCATACATTAGTCGGTAAACGAGAAACATATGAAGACTTAATCCGACTAGATGTCGCTTTGCCAACAAATTGGCTCGATTAAAAAACAAGCGTCTTTTCCTTTTGAGGATCAAAGACGCTTGTTTTCTTTCGATTTTCGCTGTTTTTTCGCTTGTATACGCGCCGCGATTACATCGGTTCGGTCGCGTAGTTTATGTTTATGAATGAGCAATGGATCATTAGGAGAATGCAGTGCCATTCGTTGCTTTTCATTTTCGTAAGATGAGTGAATATGTTTATTTGTTAGTTGAAGAGAAAATGGCCGAAAATCTTCACCTCGTCGAACGCTCCATAGAGAATGATCGAGCTTTTTTAAAAGGACATTCCATGAAAACGGAACGTCAGGAAGCGGTCGTAAAAGTAAGAGGCGCTGTTTGGCATTCGCTAATGTTTTTTCAGCCCCTTTAAAGTTTCCTCGACGCCAATGATATAAACCAGTAGATAGTAAAATAAGGGCGACGAGCCAATGGTTTTTATTACGAGGTTCCTTCTTTTTCCATAATTCTTCTAAAACTTCATGACATTCGAAGTAATCTTGATTTTCATTAAAATAAACAATAAACTGAACGAAGAGAGGATGTTGTGCAATCATAGTTGCCCGCCTTTTCTTAAATTGTACGTGTAGTTTATCATAGGTGGTATCGTCCGTCTATTGAAGCGAAGGAGGAGTTCGATGTCGTATGAAGTAAAGTTAGATGTATTTGAAGGACCGCTCGATTTATTGTTGCATTTAATTCGTCGATTAGAAGTTGATATTTATGATATTCCGATGGCGGAATTAACTCAACAATATTTAGAGCATATTGAAGCGATGCGCATTTTAGAACTCGATGAATTGAGTGAGTATTTAGTATTAGCAGCGACATTAATCGAAATTAAAAGTAAAACATTATTGCCAACACATGATGCAGAGGAAGTACTTGATGATTGGCAAGAAGAAGACCCGCGGGAAACGCTCGTCGAACGTCTCCTTCAATATGAAAGGTATAAAAAAGCCGCGCAAAAACTTGAAGAGAAAGCTGAAGAGCGAGGCGAACATTATTCGAAATTACCTGCTCCGGTGGAAGAAAAAGAAGAGCGATTAGATGATTCGCCACTCAACGTTTTCGATCTAATTTATGCATTCCAAAAGATGCTCGACCGAAAAAAATTGAAAGAACCGATGACAGCAACACTTGAACGAGTCGAATATAGTGTTGAAGAAAAATTAACCTTCGTTCAAAATGTGTTACAATCAGCAACGGCACCTGTTTATTTTGACGATTTATTTGAAGGTGAACAAATTGAAGAAATCGTCGTTACTTTTTTGGCGATTTTAGAATTAGCGAAAAACCAACAAATTTTATTGCTTCAAAAAGAAAACTTCGGTCCTTTATTGCTTGAATGGAGAGAAGCAGAATGAAAGAAAAGACATTACAAGGCGCATTAGAGAGTTTATTATTTATGGCGGGAGATGAAGGTTTATCGCTCGCAGCTCTCGCTCATTTAACAGAAATGAATGAGCCTGTCGTAAGAGAACAATTAAAAGAAATGAAAAAGTATTATGAAGAAACGAATTCTCACGGATTACTGCTGACACAATTCGGGGAAGAATATCGTTTCGTTACAAAATCTTTATACAAAGATGAAATTGAACGAATGCTTGAAAATCCAACGAAACAGATGCTGACACAAGCATCGCTTGAAGTATTAGCAATTATCGCATATGAACAGCCTGTAACGAAAGCATCGATCGATGATATTCGGGGAGTGAGTTCAGAAGGTCCTGTACAAACACTCGTCTCTCGGGGACTAATTGAAGAAAAAGGTCGGTTAGAACAACCCGGGAACCCGAAATTGTATGGTACGACACAACACTTTTTAGATCGATTCGGATTACAGACGTTAGAAGATTTGCCCGCATTGGAAGTCGAAACGACGTTAGATGATATGAAACGAGAAAGCAAGCAGTTAATCGAAGAGTTTCAAGCGACATTCCAAGAGGAGGAATAAAGATGGAAAGAGTACAAAAAGTTATTGCACAAGCAGGTGTGACATCACGAAGAAAGGCCGAACAATTAATCGTTGAAGGTCGTGTGAAAGTCAATGGAGAAGTAGTGAAAGAATTAGGTGTAAAAGTATCGCCGAAAGATCGTGTAGAAGTAGATGGAGTACCTGTTGAAAAAGAAGCACCTGTTTATTATGTGTTAAATAAACCGACGGGTGTATTGTCAACTGTTGAGGACGATCGAGGTCGAAAAACAGTGATCGATTTAATGTATCATGTTCCTGAACGAATATTTCCTGTCGGACGTCTGGATTATGACACATCAGGAGTTTTATTATTGACGAATGACGGAGATTTTTCATATAAATTAACGCACCCGAAATATGAAGTGAAAAAAGTGTATGTCGCACGTGTAGAAGGAAATCCCGAGCGCTTTAAACTACGAAAATTAGAGCGTGGTATTCAGTTAGAAGATGGCAAAACAGCACCGGCTCGTGTCCGAAAATTGCGCTTTAATAAAAAATCAGGAGATGCGATTATTGAGATTACAATCCATGAAGGACGAAATCGTCAAGTGCGTCGAATGTTTGATGCAATCGGACATCCTGTTGTTAAACTAACACGAGAGCAGTTCGGAATTATTCATGTACATGGTCTAAATGCGGGGGAATCTCGTGCGTTAACTCCTCATGAAGTGAAACAATTGCATGTTCTTGCAGAAACAGGGAACCTTAATTAACGATGAAAAAATGGCAACGTGCTCTCGGACGCTTGCTCGTTATGCTCAGTTTTTTGAGTGCTATTAGTCTCATCCTTTATTTTAATTGGGAACAAACATCTAAGGAAACTTTAGAAGGCGAAAAGATGCCCGATATACAAGGAGAAGCATGGAATCAAACGGAAATTTATTGGGCGTCTGACGACGGTCGGGCGAAGCTTCTTTATTTTTTTGAGCCGCAATGCGCACAATGTTTAGAACAGCTCGATCTATTGAATGAATTGCACCGTAAAGGGGCTTTTGAGCACGTAGATTTTGTCGCAGTGACGACTGAACGAGAAGATATCCTTCACCGACTATACAACACCCATGGGTGGATGATTCAAACGGTTATCGACGATGGAGTGTGGCAAGAAACGTTTCGTCCGAAACAAATCCCGACACTCATCGTCATTAATAAGCAAGGAAAAATAATTCGTTATATTGAAAAACGTATTCATTCCGAAAATATCTCTTTAGTATTAAAAAGTATCTCTTGAAAATAGTAGTCTTGCCGCGTTTCTCACAAATTATTGACATTCAGTAGAAACTATTTATTTTCAAGTGATTCATTTGTACAATAGAAGAGTGAAGAAATATTTAAAAAAATAAATTATTTGTGTGAAAGGGGATTTTATCCATGGAAGAACATGTGAAGTTACTCGTCGTCGATGATGAAGATCGTATTCGCCGACTTTTAAATATGTATTTATCACGAGAAGGGTATGAAATCGACGAAGCGGTCGATGGACAAGAAGCATTAACGAAAGCATTAGAAAATGAATACGACTGTATTTTACTCGATCTAATGTTGCCAGAGATGGACGGATTAGAAGTATTAGAACAAATGCGTGAACAAAATAAAATGACACCGGTCATTTTACTTACTGCGAAGGGAGAAGAATCCGATCGCGTAGCAGGTTTTGAAACGGGAGCCGACGATTATATCGTGAAGCCTTTTAGCCCACGAGAAGTTGTGTTGCGTGTGAAAGCTCTTTTACGTCGTTCGACATCTTACCCATATGCAGGAGGCAATATGTCGAAAAACCTCGTCGTCTATCCACAATTAACGATTGACCACGATGCGCACCGTGTGACAGCAGAAGGACAAGAAATTCATTTAACACCGAAAGAATACGAATTGCTCTATTTCTTAGCGAAATCACCGGATAAAGTATTCGATCGCGAACAATTATTAAAAGAAGTGTGGCATTACGAATTTTTCGGGGATTTACGGACAGTAGATACACATGTAAAACGTCTTCGTGAAAAATTAAGCCAAGTGTCTGAACAGGCAGCAAAAATGATCGTTACTGTTTGGGGAGTAGGCTATAAATTTGAGGTTCCTAATGAATAAATTATGGAACTCTGTCGTCGGGAAGCTATGGGCAACCATATTGCTTCTCGTTTCTTTCGTTTTATTTGTTGTGACAGCGCTTTTATTAGAGTTTTTAAATGGTTTTCATACGACACAAGCGGAAGATATGTTGCGACGAGAGGCGATTACGATCGGGAAAGTCGTCGGAGGACATGAATATGAAGTTTCATTAGAGCCTTTACTTGAGGATATTTTAGATAATGATACGAATACGATCATCGTAACCCAAAGTGGCGAACTTTTATATACATATGAAGCAGGGGATTACGCGAGTGAAATTCGTGAAGAAGTATTAAAAAATGAAGAGTTAGTCAGTCCACGCAATGTAGAAAAAGATGCGGTTCATGAAATGCTTCTTCCTTCGTTAACAGAAGAAGGGGTGATGGAGCAATACTTAATTTTAAGCCACCCATTTCCTCTTGAAGATGAAGAATGCGCAGCGGTCATTATGTATCAAAGTTTAGAAGCTGTCAATCGAACGACGAAAAAGACGACATATATTGTCTTGTTATCTGCGTTTGTTGCGTTCATGTTGACGACCTTTTTCGCCTTTTTCTTATCTTCTCGAATTACGCGTCCATTACGGAATATGAAACGTGCAGCGATGGAATTATCAAGAGGAAACTTTGATACGAAATTGCCACGGGCTCAAAATGACGAAATTGGTCAATTGTCTAATGCGTTTAATACGATGGGGCAACAATTGAAAGAACATGTTGAATTGATCAAGCAAGAAAAAGAGCAATTATCGAACATTTTAACATCGATGACGGATGCGGTATTAACATTTAATACAGAACATGAAATTATCGTTAAAAACCCACCGGCACAAGAAATGTTACAGCGGTGGTATTTTACGAATGAATCACGCGGTGATCACCGAGAACAATTACCACCACAAATTACACATATGTTAGAACATGCGATTCATTTCGCTGAACAAATTGAAGATGAAATAGAGATTAACGGTAGCTTTTATCGGGTATCGATGAGTCCACTCTACAATAGCGAAGATGAGACGATTCGAGGAGCTGTCGTCGTTTTACGTGATATGACAGAACAACATAAATTAGAGCGTCTTCGCTCAGACTTTATCGCAAACGTTTCTCATGAGTTGCGTACACCGATTGCGATGCTTCAAGGGTATAGCGAAGCAATACTTGATGATGTACCACAAAATCGAGAAGAACGGATGGAAATGGTACAGATTATTCAAGATGAATCGAAACGAATGGGTAGACTCGTTACTGACTTACTAGATTTAGCGAAAATTGAATCGAGTAGTGTGACGTTGTATAAAGAGTCTTTATCTCCGACGAGTTTTTTCGAACGGATGGCATTTAAATTTTCACAACTCGCAAAAGATGCGCGTGTAGACATTTCATTAGATAATCAATTGACATCTGATCGGACGATTCAAGCAGATGAAGATCGGCTCGAACAAGTATTTACGAACTTGATCGATAATGCGATTCGCCATACACCGGAATATGGAAATATTTATTTACGACTTCGAGAGTTTGAAGAAGCAATTGAAATGTCTGTTGTCGATACAGGTGTTGGTATTCCTGAAGAAGATATTCCATTTATTTTTGAACGTTTCTATAAAGCAGATAAAGCACGCACGCGTGACTTAGGTGGAACAGGTCTCGGCTTATCGATTGCTAAAAATATTGTAGATGCACATGAAGGAATTATTTATGTAAAACGTAATGAATTCGGAGGTACGACGTTTACATGTATTTTCCCGAAGGAACAGGAGGAAATCGATGAATGAAGAGCGTTTCCATAAGTGGTATGACAGTTACTATGACGATATTTATCAGTTTCTCGCGTATTTACTCGATGATACATTAGCGGCAGAAGATCGGATTCATGAAGTGTTTGTTCAAGCGTATGTATCGACGATTGCTCCTGCTAATGAACGAGCATTTATGTACCGAGAAGCTTTCGATGAAGTAATGCGTTTAAGTAAGAAGAAAAATTTTTATCGGCGCAGTGAGAAAAAACAATTAGCTACTGATGATGAAGAAGTTCTTCGGTTTTACGAGGAGTATCGAACTTTACCAGTATTAGAAAAAGCGGTTCTTTATTTACATATGAATCGCCACTTTTCTTTGAAAGAAATTTCATATATCGTTGGTGAGCCGATTGAACATGTGAAAAAAATTTCAGAGCATGCGATTGCTACGTTGACGAAAAAACTACCAGACGATTTGACGTATACAATCCGTCAGTCATTAGAACATTTGCCTGAGTACCATGATGCACGTTCAAAAGAAACTTTTTTTAAACGTCTTTTAACAGACTCACGTATTCATCGCCGGACGAAAGAGCAGACGAAAGCGAAAGGGCCAAGATGGTTTACTTTTTTAGCAGTTATTGCGTTTATTATTCTTTTACCTATCGGTTATGATTATTGGCAAGAATCGAAGCAAGAAGAAATTGAAGTAGACCCGCCAGAAAAACTTCCTGAAGAAGTAGAAAAGCCGGAAGAAAAAGAACCACCGAAAGAAGAAGAGCCTTTTAATGAACGAGCGCTGATCGGTCGTTATGCATTGTATGAAGCCGATTTAAAGCAAAATGTACCGTTAACAATCGGCTTAGTAACAAAAGATGCTTTAAGTGTGCCTGTAACACTTCTTTTACCGAAGTCACGAGTAGTAGATGATTTAAAAACACCGACACCTACAAGTGTAGAACTTTATCAACAATATGCACCATTGATCGATGAAGAAGAACTCGGATTTGAAGAGTATCATCCATATGACGCTTCATTTCGTACGGAAGAAAAGGCCATCTATATGACATTGCCAGAAGCTCATCATTATGACGAGAGTGCAGCAACATTAGAAATATTTACAGATACTTTGCAACAAACGTTTTACGGATTTCGAGAAATCCGTCTCATTACAGAAGAAAATGAACCTGTTGAACTAAATGGTGTCGGCCGTGTAGAAGAGCCCATTTCTCTTTATAGTGGACTTAATGGTTATGCCTATTATACGTATTACAATGGAAGTAAAGCGTATGTAGCGCCAAGCTTTGGTCAAACTTATGTAACCGTCGAAGAGGCGTTTGAAGCGTTGAAAGAAGCTCCAAATGATGTGTATCAATCGATAGTTCCAGAAGGTGTCGATTATACATTGAAAAAAGAAGGAGAGTTAATCACTGTTTCATTCACACGTCCATTGATTATTGATGATTTTGATGAGAGTGAACTTTATCGTTTATTCGAAGGAATGAGTTTGACTGCTTCGAGCTTCGGATATGCAGTGAAAGTCGAAGAAGTAGACCGACGCGGTTGGAAGAAGTTCGATTTTAATCGTCCATTACCAAAGCCGATTAGCGCGAATCCGATTTTCGCTTTTGTGAAAGATTTAAAAGAAACGACAGAAGAGCGATAAAATCTATTGAAATAAAGCATTTATCGTTAGAAATGAGCAGAAAGTTTACAAAACGTTGAAAGTTCGATATACTTATAGCGAATAATATAAAATATTATAGATTCATCTTCGGGGCAGGGTGTAATTCCCGACCGGCGGTATTCATACAATGTATGTGAGCCCGCGAGCGTAAGCTGATTATGGTGAGAGTCCATAGCCGACAGTAAAGTCTGGATGGGAGAAGGTGGAGGTTCGCTATGTTAAAAAATGAAGTAAACAGTAGCATTTTAAACATGCCTTCAATCCCCTTTTAGCGCCGAGCTAAGAGGGGTTTTTTATAGAAGAAGCGAACACTTTCCCTTTTTTGAAGTGAATCTCAAAAAGGAGAACAAGAAATGAATAGTAAAAAATTACGTCGATTAATTTTAGTCGCTGTACTTGGAAGTATTGCTACGGTTTTGATGAAGCTAAACTTTCCACTACCAGTCTTACCGCCATTTTTAAAAATTGATTTTGGTGAAATACCTGCGCTTATCGCAGTGATGACGATGGGGCCTATTGCAGGAATTGGCGTGGAGTTTATTAAAAACCTTTTATACTGGATCATGTCAGGAAGTCCAACAGGTGTTCCAGTAGGTGAAATTGCAAACTTTACGACAGGGCTATTATTCATTTTACCGGTTTATTATATTTTTAATCGTGTGAAAACAAAAAAGGGATTGCTCGCTGGATTATTTACAGGAACGATGTTAATGGCAGTCGGAATGAGTGTATTAAATTATTTCGTCTTTTTACCGATGTATACGTACTTTTTAGGAATGGATGCATTAGTTGGTCCAGAGTTATACGCATTTATCGTGAAAGGAATTTTGCCCTTTAATTTGTTTAAAGGACTTATTTTAACGCTCATTATGTATTCGTTATATCGAATGATTCAGCCATGGATTTTACGCCAGCAGCATGAATTAAGTGTATAAATATTTGCTTAAAGCGCTATGGGAAAACCTCATAGCGTTTTTCTTACAATATAAAAAGAACAAGTGGTATCACTTGTTCTTTTTTCAACGTTCGTTAGATGAACGAAATTATTCGAATTTTAATGGGTCGCCTTCAAATGGCTCGTCAGCAATTTTGATCGAATCTGTTGGGCAACCATCGTAGGCATCTTCTAAGTCTTCCATGAACTCTTCTGGGATTTCTGTATCTCCCATATTGTCATCTAAGATAGAAAAAGCGATGCCTTCTTCATCGTAGTCGTAAATATCTGGTGCCGCCGCTCCACATGCGCCACAAGCGATACATGTGTCTTGGTCAACAATCGTATATTTTGACATAATTTAACTCTCCTCTTTTCTTCCACTTCAAAAATATCTATTTCTTCTCTATTCTAGAACGACTGTATCGTTTTTTCAACATAAAAACTTTAGAAAGCGAGGATTGACGATGAAATTCTCAACAATTGTTTTACGAATCTTTGACAAATACAATGGAGAGAGAGGTCCGAATGCTCCTTTTTACGTATTACAAGGGAAGCGCTCTGGCCAAGCATTGCAAGATGCTTCTTATTATTCATTGTTTTCTTATTATCATTTGTTACCGACATTAGAGGCAACTGTTTATGAACGCATTATTCAGCAATTACTAAAAGAGCGTCATATTGAAATAGTAGAAGATCGTGTAAAACTAACTTCTTTAGGAAAGAAGAAACTCGAACAAGTAGAATTGTTACCATTTGATGGATGGACATTTCGAGGAAGGGAACAACTTTTTTTCGAGCGCGTCTTATTACTTGTGCAAACAGCTTCCTATGCGAAGGAAACAGTTCGCGCATTCGAACCCGTTATTCGAGACTTTACTGTTCAAAGAGAAGTTCGCATCATTTACCAGCGCTATCCGATGCATCAACGACCGATTCGTCATCAATTTAGAGATGAATTGCTCGATATTTTATCTCATTGTTCAGAAACGTATCGTTACTTGTTTACGTATAAGTTAACAGGAAGTAGTCGATTTGGTTGGACATGGACACAGTTAAGTCGAGCGTTACAAACAGAAGACGAAACTTTATATCTCACTTGGTTATCAGGACTTCATCAAATGTTGCATCAAATCGATGAAAAGAAACATCCGATTTTAACAACATTGGCAGAAGGTGTATTTCAGCAAGTGCATGTCACAGAATCTGCAGCCATTACGTATCGTTATTACCAAAAAGGGTATACGAAGAAAGAAATCGGCATGATGCGTCAGTTGAAGGAGAGTACCATTGACGATCATTTTGTCGAGTTTGCTCATTACGTACCGGAGTTTTCAATTGCTCCTTTTGTCGAAAGAGAAGATGTGAAACAAGTAGAAGAAGTGCTGGCTAAAGAACAAACGATGCGTTTACGTGTATTAAAAGAACAGTTACCGCATTTATCCTATTTTCAAATCCGTTTAATTTTAGGACAGCGTCAAAAGGAGCAAATGAAATGGAACGTTTATTAAAGAAGATTTACGGCTATGACACATTTAAAGAAGGACAAAAAGAAGTCATTCATCAAGTAATAAAAGGAAGAAATGTACTCGCTCTATTTCCGACAGGTTATGGGAAGTCGCTTTGCTATGAATTGCCGACATATGTTCATCAGCAAACGACGATTATTATTTCGCCATTGCTCGCTTTAATGGAAGACCAAGTCGCTCGAATGAAGATACGAGGAGAAAAGTCGGTCATCGCTTTAAATTCTTTTTTAACGTATCAAGAAAAGAAAGAAGTTTTACAGAAACTTTCACAGTATCGTTTTATTTTTTTATCGCCTGAAATGTTATTACGTCAAGAAGTAGTATCGGCACTGCAACAAGTTTCTATAGGATTAGTTGCTATCGATGAAGCACATTGTATTTCAGAGTGGGGGTTTGACTTCCGCCCGGACTATTTGAAATTGGGGGAAGTAGTCAAAAAAATAGGAAATCCTCCGATAATAGCATTGACTGCAACGGCAGATGAGCGAGTGATTCACGATATTCGCCATTATTTACAAATGGATGAAGCATATGTTTATCGTCACTCGTTAGATCGACCAAATATTTTTTATCGGGTAGAATCATTTCCTTCGCGAATGGAAAAAGAAGAGCGTTTGATCGATCTCGTATTAACAACTGCAGCTCCTGGTATCGTCTATTTATCTTCTCGCAAAAAGACGGAAGAAGTGACAGAGCAGTTGCAACGACTAGGTATTCGAGCAGAAGCTTACCATGCAGGAAAAAACACTTTAGAGCGTATGTATATTTACGAGCAGTTTATGCGAGATGATATTGAATGGGTCATTGCGACGACTGCATTTGGAATGGGCATTGATAAGCCGAATATACGTCATGTCATTCATGAACAAATGCCTTTATCAGTCGTTTCTTACGTTCAAGAAGTTGGACGTGCAGGTAGAGACGGAAAACAAGCGATAGCTACATTGTTGTTCACTCCAGAAGATGTTGAGCGTGCTCAATTTCTCGCGACCTATCACGTGCCGACGAAGGAAGATGTTCAACAATATATCCATCAAGAAGTAGGGATTGAACAATGGTCGGAAGAAAAGAAAGAATTACTTGCTGCTTATCAATCCATTTACTCAGAAGATTATGAAGCGATGAGGAATGCAGTAGAGCAAATTGCACGATTAAAAGTTCGCGATTTACAAAGTATGTATGAATGGATTCAACAGCCGAACTGTTATCGTGAAGGTTTGCTTTCATTTTTTGATGAGAAACTACAGGAACGACCAGCATACTGTTGCATCAATTGTCAGGAAGACTTTCTTATATTTCGAGAAAAGGCACGTTTTCAAGAAATGGGGTTATTGGAAGATTGGGAGAAACGTTTACGTACCCTATTAGATTAATATTTTTTGTTTACATTTGACGCGAAGTTCGTCATAATGAAAGCAGTAGTATATTGTGTGAGGAGAATCAAACATGAAAAAAGATGATTATCAAAACGATTTTAAAGAAAATCGTCAAGAAATCAATTTAGATGACAATGAAGAGCTTCCTTCACGTAGCCAAAAGCGGAACGAGAAGAAAAAACTTCAACCGAAAAAAAAGAAACATTCAATCATCAATACATTTCTCGTTATTTTAACATTTATTCCGATTCTCATCATCGGTTCAATCATTATCGATTTTTATATGTTCAAGCAAAATAATGAACATGCCATTGTTGACGACAAAGGTAGTGGAGAAAATGATATCGTCGCTGTCGAAGAACCAAAAGATGATGAAAAAGATAAAGATAAAGAGAAGTCTGATGACAAAGCGAAAGAAAAAGAAAATAATAAAAATAAAGAAGATGATTCTGTTGTGATCGATGTGAATCCTGATCCGACACCAGTACCGAAACCAGATAAAACGGAAGAACCAAAAGAGGAACCGAAGCCCGAGCCGAAGCCAGAACCTGCACCAGCTCCAAAACCTGAGCCAAAGCCGGAACCAAAACCAGAACCAAAACCAGAACCGAAACCACAGCCAAAACCACAACCACAACCTACACCACCGCCACAGCCGAAGCCAGAACCAAAACCTGAGCCAAAGCCACAGCCGGCAAAACGTACACATACTGTACAGCCTGGAGAGACGTTGTTCCGTATTTCAATGAATTATTACGGAAGCCCAGACGGTGTAGCGAAAATTAAACAAGCGAATGGTTTAAGTTCGAACAGTATTCATCAAGGACAACAATTAGTTATTCCATAGAGGGATGGAAAAAGGCGAAGCGAAAAACTTTGCCTTTTTCTTATGATGATGATTTTTACGATTGTTAGTTTTATTAGTTTTTTACTGTTCGGCTGGTTTTTTTGGATGTGGATCAATGCTCATTTAACACGTGTTTTACAACAGAAAATCGTTCTTGATGAACATCCAAATGAGGTGTTCCGATTATTGTTTATTTCGGATGTTCACCGTCGGAAATTAACAAAACGTTGGAAAAGAAAAGTGACGAAAAAAGTCGATATAGTTTGCATAGGTGGTGATTTTGCAGAGCGAGGTGTTTCTCCTAAACGTGTTCGTCACAATTTACATATGTTACGTTCGATTGCTCCGATTGTGTACGTATGGGGAAACAATGATCGGGAGATAGGAGAAAGTGTTATGCGGGCATTGTTAAAAGAAGTAGATGCAACAATTTTAGATAATGATGCGATTGGCTTTCCTTATCATAGTGATTGGGGGATTGTCGGAGTAGATGATCCGTCAAGTAAACGTGCGAATGCATATATCGCAGCGGAGAAAGCGAAGTCTTTCCACCGTATATGGTATGTCGCGCACTCTCCTGTCATGTTGTCGAAAATGCGACCAATTCGTCGACCTGACATTGCAACTGTAGGGCATACGCATGGAGGACAAATTCAGTTAGGGCGTTGGAGTTTACATCCAGAAGGTAAATTAGTTGTCGAAAACTCTCATGCGACCTTAATAAGCAACGGTTACGGAACGACTTTTTTACCGTTACGATGGAAGTCGCTTCCAGAGAGTCATTTAATTGAAGTGCATTATCAGAGGAGGAAATGGAAATGAAATCAATAGAAGTATTAATTATTGGCGGAGGGCCTTGCGGGTTGTCTGCAGCGATTGAGGTAGAGAAAAAAGGTTTTGAAGCAGTAATCATTGAAAAAGGAAATATCGTTAACTCGATCTACAATTATCCGACACACCAAACATTTTTTAGTTCTAGTTTAAAATTATCTATTGGTGATATGCCGTTTATAACAGCTAAACATAAGCCCCAGAGATTAGATGCACTCGTTTATTATCGTCAAGTAGCAGAATTGAAAGATTTAACTATTCAAACATTTGAAGAAGTCATAGATGTTACAAAAAGAGAAGATGGTCGTTTCACTGTTCAAACGACGAAAGATACTTATGACGCACAATACGTCGTTGTAGCGACGGGTTATTACGATCATCCCAACCGTTTGAACGTACCCGGAGAAAATCTCTCGCATGTTCATCACTACTTTAAAGAAGCACATCCGTACTTCAAGCGAAAAGTCGTGATTATAGGAGGGAAAAACTCAGCAATTGATGCAGGAATTGAACTTGCACATGCTGGAGCAGATGTGACAGTTGTTTATCGTGGACCGAGTTATTCTCCAAGTATTAAACCGTGGGTATTACCAGAGTTTGAAAGCCTCGTTCGTCACGGTAAAATAACGATGCATTTTCAAACGAATGTAACAGAGATTACGGAACATACTGTTCATTTAGAAACGAATGGAAAGCAACATTCAGTGGAAGCAGATACAGTGTTTGCAATGATAGGCTACCATCCAGATCACAATTTTATTCGCCGTATGGGAGTTGAAATTGATGAAGTGACAGGAGAACCTTCTTATCATCCGGAAACGATGGAATCGAATGTTCCAGGGCTATTTATTGCAGGAGTAATTGCTGCTGGTAATGATGCAAATACTATTTTTATTGAAAATGGTCGTTTCCACGGATGCCAAATTGCAGAAAAGATAAGCGGTCAGTTAAAGTAAGTTCATAGAACGAGGAGGAATGAGATGTTTGTTTTACTAACGGTTGCTATTGCACCAGCTCTAGCATTACTCAGTTATTTTTATTTGAGAAAACAAGTCGCACCAGGTCCTTCTCGTTCTCTTTTTTATGCTTTTATTTATGGTGTGGCATTAACTTTCCCGATTTTATTTATGCAACATGTCTTTGAAATCGAAGGAGTATTTACGAATGATTGGATGCGTGAAGTCGTATTTACAAGTGTCATCGAAGAATTTTTTAAATGGTTTATTTTATTTATTGCGATTTATCGACATGCAGAGTTTAGCGATCCCTACGATGGCATTTTATATGGAGCGAGTATATCTCTCGGTTTTGCTACAATGGAAAATATTTTATATTTATTAACATTTGGAGTAGAAACAGCTATTATTCGAGCCGTATTACCCGTTGCAAGTCATGCGCTTTTTGGTGTCGTTATGGGATATTATTTCGGGAGAGCGCGTTTCACACAACAAAAAAAGAAAAAGAGAACTTTCGCCTTACTGGCACTTTTAATTCCCTTACTTTTACATGGTTTATACAACAGTATTTTTCTCATCAGGGACTTTTGGAGCTACGTCATAGGTCCATTTATGCTATTCTTATGGTGGTATGGTTTAACGAAAGCGAAAAATGCACATAATGTCTCATTGAAGACATATCGTGAGTAAAAGTCGTTAACTAAGCCAAACATACATATTGAATATAAAGATTGAACGATGAAGTGGGGAGATCAGATGAAACTAGAAGTAGGGAAAAAGATTTATTTACGCGACCAGACAGAAGAAGATAAAGAGTGCCGTAGTCAAGTATTAGATTTTAATGAAGAGGCAGTATTTATCGCTTATCCGATTGACTTGCAAACGGAACGAACAAAAATCATCGCAATAGGTGAAGAATTTATCGCTCATTTTGTCGATGCTACGAATGTTGTCTATTCATTCCCAGCAAAAGTTGTTGGAAAGAATCATACATCGATTCCAGCGTTACAAATTGCTTATCCAGAAGAGGAAATGATTCAAAAAATTCAGCGACGTGAGTATGTGCGGGTAGCGACACCTGTTGATGTAGCGTTATTGTTGGAAAACGGAAAAAGTTATCAACTTGTCACACATGATATTAGTGCTGGAGGCGTAGCACTTTATGTCGGGAATGAAGAAATTAAACTTGAAGAAGAGGAAGAAGTACAGTTGACAATTGTCCTTCCTTTTAGAGATGATGCCATTGTACACGAACAAGTAGAAGCAAAAGTTGTTCGACAATTTGAAAAAGAGAAGCGTTCGATCATCTCATTTCAATTTTTAAAACTCTCAGAAGAGTTTCAAAATGAAATTATTCGCTTCTGCTTTGAACGTCAATTACAACAGAGGCGAGATGAAAAAGGGGTATTTTAATGAAGAGGAGGTATTGCAATGAAACGAGCAGTAATTGCAATCGATGGACCTGCAGCTGCAGGAAAAAGTACAATCGCACGTAAGGTAGCTCAACAACTAGGGTATACGTATATCGATACAGGAGCTATGTACCGTGCCATCACTTTACAAGCATTAAAAAAAGAAGTTTCATTAAAAGATGAAGAAACATTGCAACAGTTATTACAACAAATGGACTTGCATTTAAAACCAGAAGAAAAAATGCAACGTGTATTTATTGATGGAGAAGACGTGACAGATTATTTACGTTCTTCAGAAGTGACGAATGCAGTATCTACAGTCGCTCAATATTCAAAAGTACGAGCGATTATGGTAGAAAAACAACGAGCATTAGCTTCTCTCGGTGGTGTTGTAATGGATGGACGAGATATCGGAACAGAAGTGTTGCCGAAAGCAGATATTAAAATCTTTATGACAGCATCTGTCGAAGAGCGAGCAGAACGCCGTTATTTGGAGAACCAATCAAGAGGAATCGATACACCACTAGCTGAGCTACAAAAAGAAATTGCCGAACGAGATGCGCAAGATATGAATCGAGAAGTATCCCCTCTTCGCCAAGCAGAAGATGCGCATTTAATTGATACGACGGGGCAGACGATTGAGCAAATCACCGAGCAAATTGTTCAAATGACGAAGGAGTTAGAATAAGGATGGACATTTATCCGATCGGCCGAGGAATTGTCGGCGCTATTTTAAAGCCTTTTTATCGCATTCAAATCATTGGAAAAGAAAACATTCCAACTACAGGCGGCGCCTTACTTTGTGCGAATCATATACATTATTTAGATCCACCGGTACTCGGCATTACGAGTCCACGGCCTGTTCATTTCATGGCGAAAAAAGAATTATTTGAACAACCGATATTAAAACATTTATTACCTAAATTTCACGCATTTCCAGTAAATAGAGGAAAAGTTGATCGTACAGCGTTTAGAACTGCGTTAAAACGGTTAAAAGAAGGAGAGATCGTCGGAATCTTTCCAGAAGGTACGCGCAGTACTGATGGGAATTTGCGAAAAGGATTGGCGGGTGCTGGATTCTTCGCTTTAAAAGGCGGTGTCGATGTCATTCCTTGTGCGATCATTAGTGAATATAAAATAGGGAGACCGACAAAGGTCGTTTACGGAGAGCCGATTCCGATGGAGCCATTTCGTGAGAGAAAAGCGTCCGCACAAGAGGTAAGTGACTTTATTATGGAAAAAATTGGCGAATTAAAAGAGAAACATGAAAAATAATTCCGTGAAATAAGTGTAAACTTTTGTCTTTACTCGCAAATTCACATAAGATAGTAAGTAGGACTAGATATAGAGGAGGACTACATATGACAGAAGAAATGAATGTTAATGAACAAACAAAGACTCTTCAAGAAGGAGATACAGTGAAAGGTACTGTAAAAACAATTGAAGAGAAAGCAGTAGAGGTGACATTAGAAGGTACAGACCTTGTCGGAATTATTCCGATCAGTGAACTCTCAAGCTTACACATTGAACAAGCGTCAGATGCAGTAGCGGAAGGTGAAGAGCTCGAGCTCATCGTTACAAAGGTAGAGGAAGAGCAATACATTTTATCAAAACGTCAAGTCGACGCTGACAAGGCATGGGAAGAACTTCAAGTAACATTTGAAAACGATGAAGTAATTGAAACAGAAGTAAAAGATGTTGTAAAAGGTGGACTCGTTGTAGACTTAGGTGTACGCGGTTTCATTCCAGCATCACTCGTGGAAGATTACTTCGTAGAATCATTCGAGGACTATAAAGGTCGTACGATGAAATTCAAAATCGTCGAAATGGATCCTGCACAAAATCGCTTAATCTTATCTCACCGTGCGATCGTTGAGGAAGAAAAAGCGAAACAAAAACAAGAAGTTTTAGAGCAGTTAGAAGCAGGACAAGTCATTGAAGATGCAGTTGTGCAACGTTTAGCATCATTCGGTGCATTCGTTGATGTCGGCGGTGTCGATGGTCTCGTACACATTTCTGAAATTGCACATGAACACGTAGAAGAAGTGTCTGATAAGTTGTCAGAAGGAGATACAGTAAATGTAAAAGTACTTTCTGTAGATCCAGAAGAAGAGCGAATTTCTCTTTCAATTAAAGAAACTTTACCAGGACCATGGGAAAATATTGAAGAGAAAATTTCAGAAGGTGACGTACTTGACGGCGAAGTAAAACGTATCGTAGAGTACGGTGCATTTGTAGAAGTGCTTCCAGGCGTAGAAGGACTCGTACACATTTCACGCATCGCTCACGAACATATTGAATCACCGGAAGAGAAAATTTCAGAAGGTGAAAAAATTCAAGTGAAAGTGTTAGACGTTAATCCAGAAGAAGAGCGTCTGTCATTAAGCATTAAAGATTTACTTGAAAAGCCAGAAAACGATGAACCGAAAAAAGCACCTGTGCAACAAGCAGCACCTGTTGTAGAAGAAGAATCGACAGGCTTTTCATTCGGAGATATGTTAGATGCAGAAGAGTTAAAGAAACTTTCTGAGGAATAATCACGATAAAACGTATAAGTTTTCAGAGGTGAGAGCGACTACAATTGCTCTCACCTTTTTCAATGTTTCTTGAAAAAGCACGTAGAAGGTGCTAACTTAACAAAAAGGGTATTTTTCATTATGATGATGAAACGGAATGAACTCTTTATATAAAAATGAAGTTTTTTGTTGAAGGAAGGAAGGCGAACAATATGCAACAATTACCAGTAATCGCCATTGTGGGACGTCCGAATATCGGAAAGTCTACAGTGTTTAATCGAATCGTCGGAGAACGAGTATCGATTGTAGAAGATACACCAGGAGTAACACGCGACCGAATTTATGGGCGAGGAGAATGGTTAACACACGAATTTCAACTCATCGATACCGGTGGAATTGAAATAAGTGATGAACCATTTCTTGAACAAATTAAAATGCAAGCAGAAATCGCGATCGAAGAAGCAGATGTTATTTTATTTTTGACAAACGGTCGTGAAGGTGTCACAGATACAGATGAAGAAATCGCAAAAATGTTATATCGAACGAAGAAACCGGTCGTTCTAGGAGTAAATAAAGTAGATTACCCTGAAATGAACGATGTCATTTACGATTTTTATTCATTAGGTTTTGGAGATCCTTATCCAATTTCGGGTTCTCACGGACGAGGAACAGGTGACTTATTAGACGCGCTTGTGAATGAGTTTCCGAAAGAAGATGCGACAGTTATTGAAGAAGATACGATTCACTTTTCTTTAATCGGTCGTCCGAATGTTGGTAAGTCATCGCTTGTCAATGCTCTCGTTGGTGAGGAGCGTGCAATTGTCAGCGATCAAGCAGGAACAACGACAGATGCGACAGATACACCATTTGAATATGAAGGTCAGAAATATAAGATTATCGATACGGCGGGAATGCGCCGCAAAGGTAAAGTATATGAAAAAGTAGAAAAGTACAGTGTTCTCCGTGCACACCGAGCAATTGAACGAAGTGATGTTGTTTTAATTGTGCTCGATGGGGAAGAAGGAATACGTGAGCAAGATAAGCGGGTTGCAGGAATTGCAGAAGAAGCAGGCAAAGGTGTTATCTTTATTGTGAATAAATGGGATGCTGTTGAAAAAGATACGAAAACGATGGATGAATTTATTAAGTTAATTCGTTACCATTTTGCGTTTTTAGAGTATGCACCAGTTTTATTCGTATCTGCAAAAACCGGTCAACGAGTGAAAGAAATTTACGCACTCGTCCAGCACGTCGCTGAAAAGCATGCATTACGTGTTCAGTCAAGCGTCTTAAATGATGTAATGAGTGACGCTTTCGCACGTAACCCTGCACCGAACGATAAAGGCCGCCGTTTACGTATTTACTACGTTACTCAAGTTGCGACAAAACCGCCGACGTTTATTGTTTTCGTCAACGATCCGCAACTGATGCACTTCTCTTATGAACGATTTGTTTTAAATACATTGCGTGAAGCGTTCGGATTTGAAGGAACACCGATCCGATTAATTAAACGCGCGCGAAATTAAAAGGAGTCGATGAAAATGGATAAAAAAGTAGCTGTTATCGGAGCAGGAAGTTGGGGCACAGCAATCGCATTCGTTTTAGCAGATAACGGACATCATACAACGCTTTGGGCACGACGAAAAGAACAAGTAAAAGAGATCAATGAGCAATCGACGAATGAAAGATATTTACCGAACGTCTCATTACCTACATCTTTACGTGCGACGTCCTCTTTAGAAGAAGCGGTGAAAGATGTAGATGCGATTGTACTTGCTGTGCCGACAGTAGCGATGCGTGAAGTTGCTCAAACAATCGCTAGTTTTCTCGACGAGCCGCAACTTTTCGTCCATGTTTCAAAAGGTATTGAACCAGGAAGCTTAAAAAGAATTTCTGAAATGATTGAAGAAGAGATTCCAGGAAGTAAACGACGAGCGGTCATTGCTTTATCAGGACCGAGTCATGCCGAAGAAGTTGTGAAACGTCAACCGACGACTGTCACTGCTGCGTCAGTCGATCATGAAGCGGCAAAAATCGTTCAAGATTTATTTATGAATAATTATTTCCGTGTTTATACGAATGATGATATTATCGGAGTAGAACTTGGCGGAGCATTGAAAAATGTGATCGCTTTAGGAGCAGGAGCAACCGATGGTATCGGCTATGGAGATAATGCAAAAGCGGCACTAATTACGCGAGGTTTAGCAGAAATGACACGTCTCGGTGTAGCGATGGGTGCACATCCGCTCACTTTTTCCGGTTTGTCAGGACTCGGCGATTTAATCGTTACTTGTACAAGCGAGCATTCGCGCAATTGGCGAGCAGGTAATCGACTCGGTCGAGGACAATCATTAGAAGAAGTGACAGAAGGTATGGGAATGGTCATTGAAGGAGTGCGGACGACGAAAGCAGCTTATGAACTCGCAGAGAAGTATCACGTATCAATGCCTATTACATCTGCTATTTATAATGTGTTATTCCGAGATGTGACACCTAAAGAAGCGGTAGACCGTTTAATGGAGCGCGACAAAAAAGAAGAAGTTACTGGGATTTTAGAAAAAAACAAGTAAAAATTAGACATTTGTTCTAAAAATATGGCAGTTTTTTCAATTTTGTTAAGAGTTTCGAAAAATGTTCGTAAAAACGCTATAAATATTGTTGCGTCGCGCTTTATCCTATGTTACTCTTTGTACAGTGTTCGATGTTAGGACATACAATCAGAAGGAGGTGCTCATATGAATAAAACAGAATTAGTTGCAGCAGTAGCTGAGAAAACAGAACTTACGAAAAAAGATGCAACGAAAGCGGTTGAAGCAGTATTCGATACGATTCAAGAAACACTCGCTAATGGTGAGAAAGTTCAATTAATCGGATTCGGAAACTTCGAAGTACGCGATCGTGCAGCTCGTAAAGGTCGTAACCCACAAACTGGGGAAGAGATCGAAATTCCAGCAAGCAAAGTACCAGCTTTCAAAGCGGGAAAAGCACTCAAAGAAGCTGTGAAAAAATAACGAAGTTTGTGAAGGCTTATCGAATGTTCTCTCATCTAAATGAGAAGAATCGTTTGATAAGCTTTTTTTATGTGGAAAATAACACTTTCGCATTGTACGTTTCTTCGAATCTATGCTAATATTTTGAAGGAATCAAACTTTACTATTACTTTCAAAATGAAAGGAAGTTATTATAAATGGAAGAAAAAGATTTAAAGAAAATCGAAGAGGCGGTTACGATGATTTTAGAAGCTGTCGGTGAAGATCCGACACGCGAAGGGTTGCTCGATACGCCGAAACGAGTAGCAAAAATGTACCGCGAAGTATTTTCTGGTTTAGAAGAAGATCCGCGTCAGTTTTTCGAAACTGTTTTTGAAGAAAGTCATGAGGAAGTTGTCTTAGTAAAAGATATTACTTTCCACTCAATGTGTGAACATCATTTAGTCCCGTTTTTTGGTAAAGCTCATGTTGCATACATTCCACAAGATGGGCGTGTTGCAGGTTTAAGTAAGTTAGCACGTGCTGTAGAAGTGACAGCTCGACGTCCACAATTGCAGGAACGAATTACTGCGACGGTAGCGGATGCTATTAATGAAATGCTCGAGCCAAAAGGAGTCTACGTGATTGTCGAAGCTGAACATATGTGTATGACGATGCGTGGTATTCGTAAACCAGGCGCAACGACAGTAACGACAGCTGCGCGAGGGGTATTTGAAACAGATGATACAAAGCGTACAGAGATTCATCACTTCATCCGTAATTAAGCATAGCAATATGTTACAATAATTTTATATGCTATGATAAAACGGAGAGAAAGATAGGAGAAGGATAAGATGACTCAACTAGATTTTGTAATCATTAAAGCATTAGAAGACGGTGTCAATGTGATTGGTCTTACACGAGGAGATGCAACGAAGTTTCATCATACAGAAAAACTTGATGCAGGCGAAGTGATGATTGCTCAATTTACAGAAAATACGTCTGCTATGAAAATACGTGGACGAGCAGAAATTACTTCCGCTCACGGTAAAGCAATTAGTGGAGATCATAACGACTAAATAGAATGGAGAACGATGTATGGAACGTCAAATCAAAGATCAAATTGACTGTTATTTAACCGATGTTCAGCAAGCGATTTATGAACCGACACTCGTTCGTGAATTATCTGAAATTCCACTCATCCCGCGAGAGGAAGCTTTTTTTATTCTTCTTCCATTTTTAAATGGCGTTAAAAAAACAGAAGAAACATATGAAGCGGCCGTCGCACTAGGAGCTGTTTTTTCAGCTTTACGTGCGCACGGTCAAGTCGATTTACATGATAGTTCATCAACGGAGCAACAACTAACGGTTTTAGCGGGAGACCATTATAGCGGCATTCATTATCGTATTCTTGCGTCACTTCAGTCGTTTCCTTTCATTCGAGCATTATCAGAAGCGATCGCCCAAGCAAATGAAGAGAAAACCGAAATGTTTTTCCACTTACCTCAAACGATCGAAGAGTGGAAAAGAAGTATGTATACAAGTGATGTTGCATTAATTACGACGTATTATGAAGTGTTTGGTTTTTCTAATTATACCGATTATGCGAAAAGTATCCTCCTTTACATTTATGTAACCGAGCGATTGCGAGATGAACAAATCTCTTCAGATTTGCGCACTAATTTACGCGCCCATTTAAAATCAGAAGTAGAGAGTGTTATTCAAAAAAATCAAGCATCGTTAAATGACTCAATTCTACAAATGATAGAAAAGCGTCTAATGAAGTAGGAAGGTGAACGCATTGGTACCAAACCAAAAACATGTCCATCAAGTATTTGAAAACATTTCAACTGACTACGATAAAATGAATGCAGTCATTAGTTTTAATCAACATAAATCGTGGCGAAATGATATGATGGAACAGATGAATGTTCAAAAAGATACGTCAGTTCTTGATGTATGTTGCGGAACAGCAGATTGGACAGTTGCATTAGCAGAAAAAACTGGGCCGAATGGACAAGTTATAGGGTTAGATTTTAGTGAGAGTATGTTAGAAGCGGCAGCTGAAAAAGTTGCTCCTTACAAACAAATTGAACTAGTGCAAGGAGACGCGATGAACTTACCGTTTCCAGATAATAGCTTTGATTATGTAACGATAGGTTTCGGACTTCGAAATATTCGTGATTATCGTCAAGCGTTACGAGAAATGCACCGAGTATTAAAACCAGGTGGTATGTTTGCATCATTAGAGACGTCACAACCTGAATCTCCGATGTTTCGTGTCGCTTTTCGTTTATACTTTAAATATATTATGCCCCTTTGCGGTGCGGTTTTATCTAAACATTACAAAGAATATAGTTGGTTAGAACAGTCAGCAAAAGAGTTTCCGGGGAAAAAACAATTAGCGAAAGAATTGCGAACAATCGGGTTTAAAAATATTTATTTCAAAGGGTATACAGGTAGTGTAGCAGCAGGACATATCGGTTTTAAAGCGGAATAAATGTAGGGGAAGGGAATCGTTTTGCGAAAAATACAATTGATGTCATTTTATAAAAGCTTTCGGAAAGAATTACATACGATCGAAAAAGAATTAGAGCATTCACTTGAATCAAATTCCCCTGTCATTCAAGAAGCGTCCATTCATTTACTGAAAGCAGGAGGTAAACGAATTCGTCCAATTTTTGTTATTTTATCTGCTCATTTCGGTCCGACGTATAATCAACAAGAAGTTGCGAAGGTAGCTGTTTCTTTAGAACTTATACATATGGCTTCTCTCGTACACGATGACGTAATCGATCATTCGGATATGAGGAGAGGAAATCCGACCGTTCGCGCGCAATGGAATAACCAAGTAGCAATGTATACAGGGGACTTTATTTTTTCACGCGCTCTATCATCGATTGGAAATATCGAAATGCAAGAGATGCATGAACGTTTAGCACATACGATGTTAGAGATATGTAAAGGTGAAATTATTCAGATTGATTATCAGCAAGTAGTGAATCAAAATTTACGCGATTATTTGCGACGAATTAAACGAAAAACAGCTTTGTTATTATCGTCGAGTTGTGAATTAGGAGCGCTCGTTTCAGGAGCTGATAAACAAACGGTAGGTCATATGCGTCGCTTCGGTTACTTTGCTGGAATGGCTTTTCAAATCGTCGATGATATTTTAGATATTGTGTCGACTGATGAAAAATTAGGAAAGCCCGCAGGTAGTGATTTATTAAACGGTCATTTAACACTTCCGATTTTACACATTAAAGAAGATCCTGCCTTTGTTCCTTATATGGAAAAGGCATTTAACGGAACATTGACTGAACAAGAGCGGGAAGATATGCTCGGATATATTCGTCAAAGTGGTGCGATTGAAAAATCTCAAGCGTTGAGTGACCGTTACTTAGAAAAAGCACGAGAAGAAATTGCTCATTTACCAAATAATAAGGCGAAAAAAGCATTGGAACAAATTGCCGCATTTATTGGCGAGCGAAAGTATTAAACTCTTATCATTCTACTTTGTATTAGTTGAATTGCGATGTAGAAGGTGGTAAGATTGTTGAGGAGTTTTGTACATAACTATAAAGGAGTTGTTTATAAATGGAACGTACATTTTTAATGGTTAAACCAGACGGCGTACAACGTAATCTCGTTGGAGAAATCGTTG
>JASLGI010000091.1 GCA_030149685.1 Bacillaceae bacterium
CGGAAAGAGACTTCCTTTCCTTCTTCAACGATTAATCGATAAAAACGTCCGCGATACGGTAAACGTTCATCCGTTTCAAAAAAGTAAAAGGGGCGACGTTCGCTTTGTTTTTTCAAAATAGCATCGATCGTTTCTGCTCGAACGTGTAAAACGCTTTGAATATGTTCAAAAGGTGCATCAAGAGGCGCATGGACGATGACATGTTGGTTTCGGATACTGACACCATATGTCATTCGTTCAGGACGAACCCAGATGTCATAGGCAAATTGAATGTGATCTAATTGGAAAGTATACATTTGATCGTCTCCTTTACTGTTAGTATAACGTAGACGATTGTATATGCCAAAAGAGAGAATGTTTTTTATCCTCCATCAATTTATCAGAAAATTGGACGTTTTCAGTGACTTTATGACTAAATTCTTCAATTCATTAAAGTTTTCTCACTTTTTCAAACATTTCTGCTTCATTCTTTGATAAGATAAAGGACATCTTGTTTTTTAAGTAGTTAGGAGAGGATTCAATGAAACAAAGAGATCAGTTTTCGTCGAGGTTTGGTTTCATGTTAGCCGCTGCGGGAAGTGCAGTCGGACTCGGGGCAATTTGGAAGTTCCCATACATGGCCGGCAGTTATGGCGGTAGTGTATTTATTTTATTATTCGTATTATGTATGTTTTTAATTAGTTTACCGGTACTCATTGCAGAATTTATGATCGGACGTCGCGGGCAGCAAGACGCGATTACATCATTTAAAACGCAGGCACCAGGAACCCCTTGGTATTTAACGGGTTATGTCGGAATGATCGTGTCAGCACTTATTTTATCGTTCTACAGCGTTGTAGGAGGATGGATTTTAAGTTACTTAGCGCGTACGATCATGTTTTCATTAAAGCCGACAGATGGCGAAACATACGCGACATTGTTTACAAAAATTACAGAAAGTCCATGGGAAATGGTGATTGCACAAGGAGCATTTTTCTTACTCATCATTTTCATCGTGCAAGCAGGTATTAAAAGTGGAATTGAACGAGCAAGTAAAATTATGATGCCGGCGTTATTTATTTTCTTCGTCATTTTAATGGTTCGTTCATTAACATTAGATGGAGCGATGGAAGGAGTGCGCTTCATGTTCGTACCGGATTGGTCGAACTTAAACTGGGAAACAGTGTTACTCGCTCTCGGTCAAGCGTTCTTCACATTAAGTGTCGGTATATCGATCATGATTACATACGCTTCGTATTTAGGGAAAAAAGAAAATATCGCAAGTACGGCAGTAACTGTTGCAGGGATGAACATTTTCATTTCATTACTTGCAGGGCTCGTTATTTTCCCCGCAGTCTTTTCATTCGGTTTTGAACCAGATGCAGGGCCAGGACTCGTTTTCGTCGTATTACCCGCGGTATTTGAACAAATGCCATTGGGTACGTTGTTTTTAATTTTATTCTTTATTTTATTACTCTTTGCGACAGCAACTTCAGCGATGTCTTTACTAGAGACGGTTGTATCGGTTGTCTTAGGAGAGAAGCGTCAAGGGCGTGTACGTACGACATGGATTGTCGGAATGATCATTTTTGCAATCGGTGTACCGAGTGCACTTTCAGCAGGTGTCTTATCGCACATACAAATTTTAGGTCGTTCGATTTTCGAATTCGTCGACTTTGCGACAAATAGTATCGGAATGCCAATTGGTGCCTTCCTCATCGCAATTTTTGCGGGTTACTATTATTCAAAAGAAGTATCAGAAAAAGAATTGAACGTGTCACCATTTTGGTACAATGCATGGCGTTTATCGATTCGTTACCTCGTACCGATTGCGATTGTTGTCATTTTCGTTCAAGGATTGTTACCGTTATTTCAATGATTGATTCGAAATCCGTTCCTTTTATAGAGGGACGGATTTTTTGTTTGAAAAAACGTGAAAAGCGAAGGTTTATTTGTTATCATAGATACTATGAACTTTTTTAATAGTTGTTCGGAGTTAGGAGAAAATGTATGAAACAAAGAGAACAGTTTGCAACAAAATTAGGCTTCGTTCTTGCAGCAGCAGGTAGTGCAATCGGACTCGGTGCGATTTGGAAGTTTCCATATATGGCCGGAAGTAATGGAGGAAGTATTTTTATATTCCTTTTCATTATTTGTATGTTCCTTATTAGCTTACCTGTACTCATTGCAGAGTTTATGATCGGTCGCCGTGGACAAAAAGATGCGGTCACTTCATTAAAAGAACAAGCACCAGGTACTCCTTGGTATTTAACAGGGTATTTAGGCATGATTATGGCGGCACTTATTTTATCGTTTTACAGTGTCGTCGGCGGATGGATTTTAAGTTATTTAGGACGAGCGATGACAGGTAATTTGCATGTTGAGAGAGGTTCGTTTGAAGCGTTATTTACTTCGATCATTCAAAGCCCGATAGAGATGGTTTTCGTTCAGGGACTATTTTTACTGATTACGATTTTGATCGTTCAAGCAGGAATCAAAAGTGGAATTGAACGTGCGAGTAAAGTGATGATGCCGCTTCTTTTAATTTTCTTCATCGTGTTAATGGTTCGTTCATTGACGTTAGACGGAGCATTTGCGGGTGTAGAGTTCATGTTCGTTCCGGATTGGAGTTATTTAACGTGGGAAACGGTGTTACTCGCCCTCGGTCAAGCATTTTTCACATTGAGTGTTGGAGTCTCTGTCATGATGACGTATGCATCATATCTCGGACGTAAGGAGCGCATCGGTAGTGCAGGAGTCACTGTTGCGAGTATGAATATTTTAATTTCTCTCATGGCAGGACTCGTCATTTTCCCTGCAGTATTTGCGTATGGATTTGAACCAGATGCAGGACCAGGGCTCGTCTTCATCGTCCTTCCTGCAGTGTTTGATGCGATTCCTTTCGGTTCTTTCTTTTTAATTTTATTTTTAGTGTTATTGTTGTTTGCGACATTGACGTCATCGATATCGATGTTAGAAATTCTCGTATCAATCGTCATTGGAGAACGTCGCAGAAGTCGTACACGTGTCGCTTGGCTCGGAGGACTTGCAATTTTCCTCGTCGGGATTCCGAGTGCGTTATCGTTTGGCATTTGGTCGGATGTGAAGATCTTTGGTCAAACCGTGTTCGATTTTGTCGACTTTTTAACGAATAATATCGGAATGCCGATCGGTGCATTACTCATCGCCCTTTTTGCAGGATATTATTATTCGAAAGAAACGTCTCAATATGAATTAGACGTCTCTCCTCGTTGGTATCATACGTGGCGTTTTCTCATTCGTTACGTCGTACCAGTAGCTATTATCGTCATTTTTATTCAAGGGATTCAACCGATATTTACGTAAAAAAAGTGCTCGAGCTTACAATCGCTCGAGCACTTTTTCATTATGAACGAAGTGACTGTGTCGCTTGTGCCACTTCAACGAGACGTTTTGCCTGGAAGCGAGCAGCATCTGCAACGTCTTCGACAATTTTGCCATCGGGTCCTTGTGTCGCCGAAGTACCGTAAGGATTTCCTCCAGCTTTGACAATTGAATCATCTAAATATCCGGGAGTGACGATAATTGCTCCCCAATGATACATCGATGTGTAAATACGTTGGATTGTCGTTTCTTGGCCACCGTGTGGGTTTTGTGCACTACTCATCGCAGTGACGACTTTATTTGCGAGTTTCCCTTGCGCCCATAATCCACCGACTGTATCGATAAATGCTTGGTATTGACTAGCAGGTGCGCCGAAACGAGTCGGAACACTGAAGATAACACCGTCTGCCCAATCTAAATCTTTCGGTGTAACGATCGGAATATGAGACGTTTCCGAATGATGGTTTGCCCAAGCGGGATTCGAGTCGACAGCCGCTTGAGGTGCCGTTTCATTTAATTGAAAGAGTCGGACGTCGACATCATTTGAAATACTTGCGCCTTCTTTTGCCCATTGTGCTAATTGATAGTTAGTGCCTGTTGAACTGTAATAAATAATTGCAATATTTGTCATAATGATCATCTCCTAATAACTACATACCCGCAGAAAGAGAAAAAACTCCCGATGAAGAGAGTTTTTATGAAACAGTCGGTAATTGATACAGTTTCTTTTTTAAATCATCTTCTGCATAGACGACGATACTATACGTCGCTTCTTCTTTCGGGTCGAAAAAACTCATTGACACGTAATGATCTTTTTCGGAAGACTTCCCTTTAATAATTCGAGGCAATACGAATGCGCCAGCGCCCATAGTGAGAGCGGTTTTCCACCAAGAGTGGCGACGATTCATACTCGCTAAATAACCGATTGCTCCACCGACGACTGGATAGAGCCATCTTTCGAGTAAATCTGTCGGTTTGCCGACATGGAGTAATTGGACATATCGATGACCGAGCTTCATATCCCCTTCATCATTTAAAATGTGTAGTGTTGCTGTTGATTGAAAAGTGTGCGTGAAAAACTCACTTCCTGCAACGATCGGTAATGATAATTTATCGTGTGGCATCATCGTTTCTACAATTTGTTTTGCTTGCTGTAACAAATGATCAAATCCTTTCGTGTAATGATAAGGCAAAAAAGCCGAACGAATGAAAATACAAATGATACACTAAAGAAGAAGGAGGAATAAAAATGAAGAAAATTGTATTATCAACGGCACTATTCGTCGTAGCGGTACTACTTATTAGTTGTACCCTAACTGATGAGTCAGTAAACGAACCGTCTAAAAAACAACGGGCAACAGAAGAAGGTTTACTTACCGTACATTATATCGATGTCGGCCAAGGCGATGCAACGCTTATTCAAGCCCCAAATGGCCAGACGATGTTGATCGACGGTGGAAAAAAGTCAGCAGGAGAAAAAGTCGTTTCTTACATAAAGGAACAACAGATTGATCGTCTTGATTATGTCGTAGCGACACACCCAGATGCCGATCATATCGGAGGGTTGCATGAAGTATTAGAACAATTACCTATCGGAGAATTTATCGATAGTGGCAAAGTTCATACGACACAGACGTATTTAGAATTATTGACAAAGATCGATGAAAAAGACATACCATTTACTGTCCCAACGATCGGTGATGAAATAGCACTGGACCCGAATGTGTCGACAGAAGTGTTATTTGCCGATGAGGAAGCAAAAGGAACGAATGAAGCATCTATTGTTATCGGCATGACTTATGGCGATGTTTCATTCATCTTTACAGGAGATGCGGATACGACGATGGAAGAAGGATTGATCGATCGCGGTTTACAGCAAGTAACGATTGCGAAAGCAGGTCATCACGGGTCAAATACGAGCAGTAGTGCTCGTTATATTGATCATATAAAACCGGAAGTATTTATTTTGTCTTACGGAGAAGGAAATAGTTACGGACATCCCCACGATGAAGTAGTGCAACGCGTGAAAGCGCAAGGTGCGGATATTTATGAAACAGCAACGATGGGAGATATTCGTGTCACAACAGATAGTCAAACATATGAAGTCGAAGCGACGACATCGGTTACACCAAAAGTAACGAAAGAAGAAGAACGAATGAATATCAATGAAGCTTCATTAGAAGAGTTACAACAACTTCCAGGCATCGGTCCTGTACTTGCAGAGGAGATTATTCTTTATCGTGAGCAACAATTGTTTGAGCGTCCATCTGATTTGCAGCATGTACGTGGAATCGGTCAAAAAACATATGAACAACTCGCGCCATACGTTACGGTAGAATAGGGGGAAGCGTAATGAAGAAAAAATATACAGTCGACCGGATTGAAGACGGCTATTACGTATTTTTGCCATATCCAGATGAAGACGACGAACTAATTATCTCAACGACGAAAGTAACACCACCTGTTCGTGAAGGAGATATCGTTTATTTAGTCGATCAATCGGATCATTTCACAGCAGAAATTCAACGAAATGAAACGGTAGCAGTGAAAGAAGAAGTAGAAAGCCTTCTGGAAAAATTAAAAAACAAACGTAAATGATAAAAAAGAAAGAAAATAGTTTTTAATTGAGAATGCATAAAAAAGTGTAAGCATTTTAGTTTACAACAATTCTAATCTGTCGTATGATAGATGTATAAGTAAGTAAAGACAAGTTCTGCATAGTGATAGACTTATCTTTACAAAACATTCACAATTTAAATCTTGCAATTATTCCTCATCGCGCTATAATAGTGATGAGTTGATAATTAAAATCATTATTAAGAAGGAGAGATTTTAAAATGACAGAAGTAAACAACCAAGAACAAGTAGAAGTACGTTCATTACCACGTATCGGTTCACCAGCACCAGCATTCACAGCAAAAACTACACACGGTGAAATTAAGTTAGAGGACTATAAAGGACAATGGTTAATCCTTTTCTCACACCCAGCTGACTTTACACCAGTATGTACAACAGAGTTCGTTGGATTCCAAAACATGTATCCAAAACTCCGTGAAATGAACACAGAATTACTCGGACTTTCAATCGACAGCGTTCACTCACATATCGCGTGGGTACGTAACATTGAAGAAAAATTCGGCGTTGAAATTGAGTTCCCAGTAATCGCGGACTTAACGATGGACGTTGCACATAAATTCGGTATGATCATGCCAGATGAAAGCGATACAGAAACATCACGTGCTGTATTCATCATGGACCCAGAACAAACTGTTCGTGCGATCATTTACTACCCATCAGCAATCGGCCGTAACATGGACGAAATCTTACGTTTACTCACAGCTTTACAAACAGCAGATGAGCATTCAATCGCTACACCAGCGAACTGGACAGAAGGCGAGCGCGTCATCGTTCCACCAGCACCAACACAAGAATTAGCAGCAGAGCGTATGAACAACCCAGAGTACGAGTGTAAAGACTTCTACTTCTGTACAAAAGAATTATAATTCAAACGCTCCGTAAAACTGTTTAGAAGGAGACGGTCATTATGGCATGTGGAACACCAAAAGGAGAGCTGGCAGAAACAGCACGTCAAGTGTTGCTTGCGATTGAGACGCAAGCATTGTCAGCAGAAGAGATTCAAAAAGAGACGAAATTACCGATTTTCAAAGTTCGTAGTACATTACGCGAACTCATTGAAAAAGATAGCGTAAAAGAAGAAAATGATACATTCAAAATGCAACCGCATATGAAATCATTTTTATAAGAATCGGGCTTACATCCCCTAGCCTAAAAGCATAGGGGATGTAAGCCCTGATTGCCTTGTGTTTGAATCTACTAGGCTTTAGCCTAGTAGTAGTTCAAAAAAGAAAGAAGCTACCTTGGGATAGGGTAGCTTCTTTTTTGTTTTATAATATCTGTCACCACGAATTTGAAATAAACTTTTTTAATCGTTCTTTTGAATAGATGCTCGTTTCATATGATCAATAAATGCAGTCATTTGAGGAGTCATCCACTTTTTCTCATGGATAATGAGTTGACGATCCATCGTCAGTTCAGCCATATCAGTTTGTAATTGTGTTAAAGTACCTCGTTCGATAGCATCTTGCACAGTAAATTTCGGCAAAAATGAAATGCCGAGCCCTTCTTTTAATAATTGGGCAATCATTTGCGTGTTTCCGATCTCGAGCATGGGATGAATATCGAGTGAGCGTTCTGCTAACATCTTTTCAAGCGCTGATTGGTAACTTACGCCACGCTCCGTCAAAATAAACGGCTGTTTGACGAGCTTTTCTAAAGAAAGGTCTGTTGGATTCATTTTGCGTCCAGTGACGAAAATGATCGGCTCTTTTTCTTCGATAATTTTTACCCATTCTTGCCCATAGACGGGTTCATCTAACGTATAAATTAAGTCGAGCTCATTTCCTTTTAAAGCGAGTAACATTTCATCCGTCGCTTTTTCTGTTTCTAACGTAATTTCAACTTCAGGATATGCTTCGTGAAAAGCTTTTAATTCAGGCGCGATAATTGAATGAGCGATTGACTCTGCACAACCGATTCGGAGAGGACCTTTTGGCGTTGCGTCGCTAGCGAAATGTTCTGCTTCGTGCATGACGCGGATAATGCGTTGTGCGTGAGGAATGAACGCTCGGCCATGAGATGTTAATTGAATACTTCGTCCGATACGATCAAACAATTGAACACCGAGTGTCGCTTCTAAATTTTTCATTTGAACAGTGACCGTTGACTGTGAGTAATCGAGTTGTTCAGCAGCTTTTGAAAAGCTACCGGCGCTAACAATCTTTAAAAAAGTATTCATTTGTACGAGATCCATACGTATCACCTATTCCTTTTTTTCATCGAACTGTTTGAAAAGTTCAATCAATTTCATTATAACGACAAGATATACTAAAAGAAAGACTCGAAAGGAGAATTTGTATGTTTGATGAATATATGAAACAAGTAGAATCGTCTCAACAATTAGCAAACACATTTATTCGCCATTTCGTTAAAGAGCGGACAGCAGTTCATGTGGAACGATTTATGGAGATGCCGGATGAAGCAGTCGTTCAAGCATTGCGTCATGCGCCAATTTCAACGGAGGGGCGTCCGTTAGAAGAAGTTGTGCGTGAGATGGAAGAAGAGGTGTATCGTTATAATGGGCGTGTCGATCACCCTCGTCAATTTGGTTTCATTCCAGGGCCGGCAACGAGCTTATCTTGGTTAGGAGATGTTATGACGAATGCATACAATCCACATGCTGGAGGGTTCGCTTTAGCGCCGACTGTCAATGCAGTAGAAGAACGCCTTCTCGAATGGCTAGCAGAAGAAGTCGGTTATCCAAAAAGCTCAGGAGGTGTTTTCGTTTCAGGTGGTTCGATGGCAAATTTAACTGCTCTCGTTGCTGCAAGAGATGCGTTATTAGATGATGATACGTACCATTTAGGTGCTGCTTACGTGTCTGATCAAACGCATTCTTCTGTCGCGAAATCTTTACACGTTTCAGGTATTCGTCGTCGACACGTTCGTGTCGTACCATCTGACGAACAGTTCCGTATGGATGTCGATGCACTTGCAACGATGATTCAAGAAGATAAAGAGCGAGGACTTCACCCATACGTCGTCATCGCAAGTAGCGGAACGACGAATACAGGAAGTATCGACCCACTAGATGAAATCGCTTCGGTTTGTGAGAAAGAACAATTGTGGATGCACGTCGATGGCGCTTACGGAGCATCTGTTGCTTTGTCGCCGGAGTACCGCCACTTATTAAGTGGAATTGAACGGTCGGACAGTTTAAGTTGGGACGGACACAAATGGTTGTTCCAAACGTACGGCATTGCGATGGTGATCGTGAAAGACCGTAAACATTTACTCAATAGTTATCACAATGCACCAGAATATTTACAAGATGTTGCGAGTACAGATACACAATTTAATCCGTGGGATTTAGGAATTGAAATGACGCGTCCTGCTCGAGGATTAAAGTTATGGCTCACTCTTCAAACATTAGGATCAGAACGAGTAGGGAAATGGATTACAGAAGGGATTCACCGAGCGGAATTCACTGAGCGACTCCTTCAAAGAGAAAAAGATTGGACGATCATTTCTCCTGCTCAATTAGCGATTATCAATTTCCGATATACCCCTACAGGGTATACAGAGAAACAATTAGACGTTCTCAATCATCAAATTTCAGAACAGATGTTAGAAAGTGGCTTTGCTGGAGTGTTTACGACGAAGTTACGAGGAAAAATCGTCTTACGTATGGTGACGATTCACCCGGAAACGACGGATGAAGATATTGAAGAGACGATTCATCGTTTAGTAAAAATAGCGAAAAGGCTAAAAAAATAAAAGGAAAAGTGCTTGGATAAAGAGTGAAAAACCTTTATTTAAGCGCTTTTTTTCTCTTTCGTCACAAAGGTGTTAAAAAAGACGATGCAAAAACGTTTCAATTCGGAAAGATTCCGATTATACTAGATAATAACAGTAACCGGTAGGGGTACTTTTTTTATTTCGAAAAATAATACCCCCTCAGGTAATAAGACGAATGAAAGAAAGGAAGGAATCATTTTGAGTACATTTATGAAGATTTATCGAGCGCCAGCGAAGTACCTCATGTATAGTGTACCGCTCGTTTTAATTATCGGATTTTTCGTTGGACTTCAATGGGATACATCATTTTTAAAAGGAACGTTAATGTACGGAACGATTACGATGATCTATGCAACGATGATCGGTATTAACTTTAAAAGTTTATTGTCGACAAAAGGAATGAAGGTCGTAACAAGTGCGATGCTCGTAAACTTTATCGCTATTCCACTTATTACGATTATTATCGGCTTTTTATTTTTAAAAGATTATCCAGGACTTTACGCAGGGCTTGCCTTGCTTGCTTTACTTCCAACGAGTGGAATGACGATCGCGTGGACGCGCCTTCAAAATGCGAACGGAGAAGCAGCTGTTAAAATGACAGTGATCGGATTACTTCT
Organism: Bacillaceae bacterium; assembly: GCA_030149685.1. The sequence goes on from JASLGI010000091.1 coordinate 10,335, forward strand.
CGGAGCTGTTTTAACACCGGTATATTTATATTTTATGTTAGACGGTGCAGATGTTGATTTTGAATTTTTTGGCATTATGAAGACAATTTTAATTGTCGTGTTAGTTCCATTAGTTTTAGGACATCTCACGTATAAATTAATTTTAACGAAGTATACGCCACAAGAATTTAATCAAAACATTAAGAAAAAATTTAACCCACTGAGTATTTGGGCGATGCTTTACGTCGTATTCGTCAGCATTAGTAACGGCGCGGAACAAATTAAAAACAATTTAGGACTTATTGTCATCGCGGCATTAGTGCTTCTCTTGTTTTATGCGGTTTTATTCGCAATGAGTACAGCAATTGCACTTCGTTATTTCAATCGCAATGACGGAATTGCTTTCGTTAACGGAACAGCACTCCGTAACTTATCGATTGCGATGGGTCTTGCAGCGACATCATTCGGTGCTGAAGCTGCATTGCTTGTGACGTTATCATTCATCGTTCAACAACAGTTGATTGCAATGTACGTCTCGATTTCGCAAAATCGTTGGTTTAATGCGAAAAACTTCAAATAAGTGAAAAAGCGCTATGAATATTCATAGCGTTTTTCTTATGCATTCAAAAAACAGTATGATATAGTGTAAAGAGCGAATAGGAGGTGGCGGTCCAGATGAAAAAACATCGTCCGCTCCGTCGGAAAGGAAATGTCATTCTTTTTCCAGGAACATATGAAAGCTTGTTAAATCGAGCATTCGATGCATTTGAACATTCGAAGTATGAAGAGGCGATCGAGGCGTTTTCGCAAGCACGAATGATTAATCCGTCTGAAGTATCATTTCTCGGGCCATATGCGATCGCGCTTTATGAAGAAAGACGTTATGAAGAAGCAGATCGCGTCGTTCGTTCATTGCTTGAAAAATCGCATCGTGGGATGCCACATTATATCGGGATGATGGAATTGTTCGTCACGATCAACATCCAGTTAAAAAACTATCGGGAAGTAGATGAAGTCATTCAACGATTGTTTGAAGAACGGATGATTCCTCTCGAGTCGATGAAGAAAATGGAGTATTTACGTGACTTGAACGCGCGATTACAAACACGTTATGCCCCAATATCTTCGGACATTCCGACGATTTATGATTTTTTAAGTTGGAATGAAAAAGAGCAACTCGGTTATTTAACGAAAGTTGAAAGAGGTTCGATTCAAGAAGTCATTCCTCTTTTACAACAAATCGTCAAATCGACATCTATCGCCCCGTTTGTTCATACACATGCTGTTATATTATTGCAAAAAGCACGATATAATGAAGAAGTCGTCATTGCAAAAAATGGCATCGAACGAAGCATCGTACCGACAACTTTACCTTTACCGTTTGATCATATTCGCGTATCGAAAGTACGAGAGCAGTTGGAAATATATTTTGATAAAGACCCGAGTACTCAATCGCTCGTACGGTCAATGGTTGAAAAGTACTCATTGTACGGTCATCCTCTCCCGTGGGGGGATGCCCCAGTGAATGAAGTCGTCGAAGCGTATATTCAATATATGGAACATTTGACGGAGCAAAAAGAAATAGAAGAAACAGCATTGCTCAAACATATCGTAGAAATCGACCAAACGATAGAGGAATAAATGCCTGTGTCATCTATTGAAAGATTGTAAGACTGTGATATACTGAAATGGTTATCAATGTGAGAAATCGTTGACAGACTATACTTATAAGAAAGATTCGGAGGTTTTTTTACATGTCAGTTAAATGGGAAA
>JASLGI010000153.1 GCA_030149685.1 Bacillaceae bacterium
TTAACGCAGAACAAGCGAAAGTAGCAGAAGCAGCTGGAGCTGTAGCGGTAATGGCACTTGAACGCGTACCTTCAGATATTCGAAAAGCAGGCGGTGTCGCACGTATGGCAAACCCGAGCTTAGTCGAAGAAATTCAAAAAGTCGTATCGATTCCAGTAATGGCAAAAGTGCGTATCGGCCATATTTCAGAAGCACGTATTTTAGAAGCGATGGATGTTGACTTCATCGATGAAAGTGAAGTACTTACACCAGCAGATGAAGATTTCCACTTATTAAAAAGCGATTACAACGTACCATTCGTTTGTGGCGCACGTAACTTAGGAGAAGCAGCACGCCGTTTAGGAGAAGGTGCGAAAATGCTTCGTACGAAAGGTGAACCAGGTACAGGTAACATCGTAGAAGCAGTTCGTCACTTACGCGAAATTAACGCACAAGTAACGAAAATTATTAACATGAATGAAGATGAATTAATGACGGCAGCACGTGACTTACGTGCACCATACCACGTCTTACAACAAATTAAAGAAGCAGGACGTCTCCCAGTGACGAACTACGCAGCAGGTGGTGTCGCAACGCCAGCAGACGCAGCACTCATGATGGAACTCGGAGCAGATGGTGTATTCGTTGGTTCAGGTATTTTCAAAGCAGAAAATCCGGAGAAATTTGCGCGTGCCATCGTTCAAGCAGCAGCAAATCATACAGATTATAAATTAATCGGTGAATTATCAAAAGATCTCGGTGAAGCGATGACAGGACTTGAAATGTCTTCACTCGCTCCAGAAGATCGTATGGCTGACCGAAGCATGTAAGAAACGACACTCTTTATCTCTTTGAGATGAAGGGTGTTTTTTCATTTTCTGTAGTAACGTCAATAAATCATCGATTTTTCTAAACCTTTCTTCATATTATTCGTTATAATAAGAGTATGAACGAAAGGGGTTGGAGAAAATGGTAGTAGTATATGCAAATGGTACATGGTTAAATGAAAACGATTACGCAATTCCTGTAGATGAGCGCGGACACCAATTCGGAGATGGGGTTTACGAAGTGATCCGTGTTTATGATGGAAAGCCGTTTCGTGCAAAAGAACATTGGGATCGCTTACTCATGAGCGCAAAAGAAATTCGTATTGATTTTGATTGGACACACGAAACACTCAATGCTTTGATGGAAGAAGGTATTCGGCGTTTAGGGGACGATAATTGCGCGGTTTACTTACAAGTAACACGAGGAATTGCACCACGTGGGCATTTATTTCCGGTAAATAGCGAACCATCTGTTACAATGACAGTACGCCCTGTCCGTATGACACCAAAAGAAGAGCGTTACCGTGGTAAGCGAGCGATCTTTTTACCAGATGAGCGTTGGGCAAACTGTTATATTAAATCACTCAATTTATTACCGAATATTTTAGCGAAACAGACAGCTATTGATAAAGGGTTTGATGAAGCGATTCTCGTTCGCGATGGCTTTGTGACAGAAGGAACAGCATCGAATGTTTACATGGTGAAAGACGGTCATATTATTACGACACCAGTTTCTCGCCATATTTTGTACGGTATTACGAGAAAACATGTAGAAGAACTAGCAGAGGCGTTAAATATTCCATTTATCGAGCGTCATTTCACTGAAAAAGAAATGCTTCAAGCAGACGAAGTATTTTATACGAGTTCAACGATCGAAGTGATGCCGATTGTCGAAATTGATGAACGACTGATCAATGAGGGAACAGTCGGTCCGATTACTGATCAGTTGATCCGTTCGTTTTTTACAAAATAAATGATAAAGAAAGCGTCCTACATTGAGAGTAGGCGCTTTTTTCATAGGAGGTCCTGTTATGGAAAAGTTGACAATTTTCGATGAACAGCATAAAGAAATTGGTACGATGTCAAGAAAGGATGTCCATGAAAAAGGACATTGGCATGAAACCTTTCATTGTTGGTTGTTAAATGGCGAAGCTGTTTACATTCAACGTAGGAGTCAAGAAAAAGAAAGTTTTCCAGGATTATTCGATTGTACCGCAGCGGGACATTTGCTCGCAGGAGAATCGGTAGAAGAAGGAACACGTGAAGTAGAAGAAGAACTCGGATTAGAAGTAACGATGGAAGATTTGCAATCTGTCGGCATCGTGCAAGACGAAATTACTCAAAAAAATTGGAAAGACCGAGAATTTACGCATATCTATGTTTATGAATGTGAGCTTCGTCAGTCAGAAGTAAAATTGCAAGAAGAAGAAGTAGAAGGGTTATATTTATTTAATCGTAAAAAGCTCGCTCAATTATTTTTACGAGAAGAACCGTTAATTGCAGGGTTTCGTTTCGGAACAGGCGAACGAGTCGTCATTTCATTAGATGATTTTGTCCCCCATGATGCGAGTTATTTTCAGTTTGTCGCAAAAATGCTTACCGATCCTAACGTTGTGACAGCATAGAAGAGCGTGGGTTCACGCTTTTCTTTCAAGTTGCGCAAGTAAGTAACATATAGTAAAATAAAAGTAAGAAACAAAAGCGTTGAATGGACTTAGTAATAATGTTCCTTTGTTTAAGAGAGTCGACGGGTGGTGGGAGTCGATACAAATACATTACGAATCTATCCATGAGCTGCCAAACGGCCGGTGATGAACCGTTACATTCATCAAGTGGACAATTATTGTCAATTTGGGTGGCAACGCGGGTAGTTCTCGTCCCTATTTATGGGATAGAGGGCTTTTTTTGTGCCAAAATTTAAAGGAGGAATTCAAATGTTAGATGCGAAATTG
>JASLGI010000230.1 GCA_030149685.1 Bacillaceae bacterium
GAAGAACACGTCTGGTTTTTATTTTACAAAATAAAACCAATTAAGAGGAGGAGTCATTCATGGCTCGTTATACAGGTCCAAAATGGAAATTATCACGTCGCTTAGGTGTTTCATTAAGCGGAACAGGTAAAGAAATCGAAAAACGTCCGTACGCTCCAGGGCAACACGGACCAACTCAGCGTAAAAAATTATCTGAGTATGGTTTACAATTACAAGAAAAACAAAAATTACGCTTCATGTACGGCGTAAACGAACGTCAATTCCGTTCATTATTTGATAAAGCAGGTAAAATGGAAGGTGTTCACGGTGAGAACTTCATGATCTTACTTGAAACACGTCTTGACAACCTCGTTTACCGTATGGGACTTGCACGTACACGTCGTGCAGCACGTCAACTCGTTAACCACGGACACGTTTTAGTGGACGGGAAACGTTTAGATATCCCTTCATACAGCGTAAAACCAGGTCAAGAAATCTCACTTCGTGAGCGTTCACAAGACTTAGCTGTTGTAAAAGAAGCGATTGAATTAAACAACTTCGTACCTGAGTACATCTCATTCGATGCAGATGCTAAAAAAGGTACATTCGTACGTCTCCCAGAGCGTAGCGAATTATCAGCTGAAGTTAACGAAGCGCTTATCGTTGAGTTCTACTCACGCTAATCCGTTCGTTCTTAAGCAAAACACCAATGTGGTTATCCGCATTGGTGTTTTTTGTTTTATCATACTTGTCGAACCTTTATTCAAAATAAAAAATAACACCGTGCGAGACCGATCGACTCGGTTTCGTACGGTGTTATTTTCGCATATATTGCGCTTCTTCTAGTGCTACTTCTTCTTCTAAATATTTTAATAATGCTAGAGCATCTTCTTCTTCAAGTACAGCGACGTGCATCTTTTTTTCGTCTACATCAATTTCTTCATATTGATCATGCGTCAAAACAACGATTGCTTCAACTTTTGGTAGCCGCTCTTTCCCGATGAGTATATCTCCTTCATAAACAGCCGTTTGTGCAATTTCTTTTGGAAGTTGTTCTTTTTTCTCCGCGTAAACGAAACGACTTCTTTCTGTCTGCAATCGTTTCATCTTTTTTAACTTCCCATTCTCTTTTACTTCATGAATTAATTCACGTTCCATTAAATCATCAAATACTAAACGACTCATATAAATGACTTGTTTGTTTTCTACTGTAGCAACCTTCATCGGATAGGTAAATGACGCATGTACTTTTTCTTCTTGAGAACGAATCGCTTCTTGTATCGATTCTTCTTCTCCTAATGCGATGATCGCCCCTTCTTTCGGAATTGGTAAATAGTCGCATCCGCTGAAGAAGAAGACGCTCATTACTATTGGAATGAACAATTTGCGCACTTTTCATTCACCTTCCCTTTCTTCTATTATATCTGATTTTCTTATTTTTTCTTCTTTTTACACCTTACATTTTTGTCATGTTCTACTTCACGTAATCCTCACCGTCTGTGACTCTTTTCACAAAGCGTCAAAACAATTGATTTGACGGAATTATCAATACCTAGTGGCGTATAAACAAAAGGGTAGATAAATTCATTCAAACATGTTAGTTTAAATATATGAGAAGTTTGTCTAAATCGTAAAAGAGGTGAAATTATGACGACAGAAATGCCGGAATTTATTCCGAAGCCACTTGTACGTTTTAATCAATTCGTTATTTTAGTGACGGGAATTTTAGGAATCTTTTGGCACTGGGTGCTTTGGATTCCTTTTATTGCAGGATTAATTACTGTACTTACACGTACGAATCCAGTTGTACTCATGGGGAAACCGTTTTTAAAGAAGGCACCGCATGAATACATTCCAGAAGAAAAAGACCAACAAATCTTTAACCAATGGATCGCAACGATTTCATTCGGTTTAGCGATTTTATCGTTTTGGCAAGATTGGACAATCGCTGGTTACATCTTCCTTGCAATGGTACTCATTGCAACAGGGCTCGCGTTTTTCTTCGACTTCTGTTTAGGATGTACTGTGCGTTACCAATATCAAATGTGGAAACACCGCCGCAAAATGAAAAATGCGCAATAAAAAACAGGACGGGCGTTAGCCGAGTCCTGTTTTTTTATTGATTAATTAAATGTTACCATCGTATATTTTTTCTTTCCACGACGAACGATAATGAAAGCATCTTCTAAACGATCTGTTCCGTCCACTACGTAATCTAACTCTTGTACACGATCTCCATTAATTGAAATCGCTCCATTTTTAATATCTTCACGTGCTTGACGTTTTGAAGGTGACACGTTTGCTTCTACTAAGAAATCAACGAGTCCTTTATCTTCTTTTTCCATCTCAACTGTTGGTACGTCTTTAAACGCATCTTTCATTTCTTCAACCGTTAACGCTTTTAAATCACCTTTGAATAATGCTTCTGTAATACGGATTGCTTGTTGTAAAGCATCTTCTCCGTGAACGAGACGTGTCATTTCTTCAGCAAGTGCTTTTTGCGCTTTACGTAAATGCGCTTCTGTTTTCACTGATTCTTCAAGCGCTTCAATTTCTTCACGACTTAAGAATGTGAAGATCTTTAAATATTTTACGACGTCTGCGTCTGCAGTATTGATCCAAAATTGGTAAAACTCATAAGGAGATGTTTTTTCAGCATCTAACCAAACAGCGCCACCTGCTGTTTTTCCGAATTTCGTACCATCTGCTTTCGTTACGAGCGGAATCGTAAATCCGTATGCATCAACGTTTTCTTCTCCATGGATTTTACGTAATACTTCAAGACCTGTCGTAATATTTCCCCACTGGTCACTACCACCAATTTGTACTTGTACGCCGTAGTTACGGTATAAGTGATCGAAGTCTGCCGCTTGCATTAACATGTATGAAAATTCTGTGTAAGAAATTCCGTCATCTAAACGTGAAGCAACATTATCTTTTGCAAGCATGTAGTTGACTGTTAACAATTTTCCGTAATCACGTAAAAAGTCGATCAACGTTAAGTTCCCGATCCAATCTTTATTGTTCACAAGTTGTGCAGCATTTTCTTCTCCTGAATCAAAATCGAAAATACGCTCAAGTTGTCCGCGGATTCCTTTCACGTTTTCTTCTACTTGTTCTGGTGTTTGAAGAACACGCTCTTCTGAACGACCGGATGGATCACCGATCATACCTGTTGCTCCACCGACGAGTAATGTCGGCTTATGTCCGTGCATTTGGAAACGGCGTAATGTAAGCATCGGAACGATGTGCCCGATATGCATACTGTCTGCTGTTGGGTCTACTCCACAGTAAAGTGTAACTTTTTTCTCATCTAATAATTTCGCTAACCCTTCAGCATCTGTTTGTTGGTAAAGTAATCCTCGCCATTCAAGATCTTGAATTAATTCGTTTGTCATTGTAAAACTCCTCCTTTTAACAATAAAAAAAGCCCCTTACATATGCTTTTTTGCATACATAGGGACGTAAATTTACGCGGTACCACCCGAATTGAAAGATTGTTATTCATCTTTCCTCTCACTTTTCACCGTAACGCGGTGACACACGCCACACTCCAAAGTTGTAATTCGTCCATTACTCGCTGAATAGCTTTCACCAACCGCTATCTCTCTGAACAGCTCCTAACGACTACTGCGACTTCTTCATTGTGTGAGTTTTCAAATATGACTTTCATTGTATAGGATTTTAATCAATTGTCAAATTTTTTCGTTTCTATGGTATAATTAATGATGATTTAGGAGGGGAAATTGTGAGTAATCAACGTCATCAAAAGAACAATTTAGATAGACATGAAAAGCGTACAGAGCAAACCTCTTTAGCTCGTACTTTCCGAATTACAGTCGGTGTTATTTGGAATTTATTCCTCGTGTTTTCCGGATTAGCTCTATTAGCGCTCATCTTCGGACTATCAGTCGGACTCGGCTATTTCGCTTATTTAGTATCGGATGAGCCGCTACGTTCAAAAGAAGATATGCGAAGTGCTGTATTAAATTATGAGGAAACATCTGAGCTTTATTTTTCAGATGAGCAATATCTAGGCAAAATCAATACGGATATTGAACGACAAGAAACGACATTAGAAAACATTTCACCTTATGTCATTGATGCTGTCATTGCAACAGAAGATGAGCATTTTTATGAACATAATGGAATCGTACCGAAAGCGATCGGACGCGGTGTTTTACAAGATGTCACCAACTCTAGTCAGCAAACCGGAGGCTCGACATTAACACAGCAACTTATTAAAAACCAGATTTTAACGAATGAAGTGTCTTATTCGCGAAAAGCGAAAGAAATTTTACTCGCCATGCGATTAGAACATTTTATGAAAAAAGATGAGATTTTAGAAGCTTATTTAAATGTCATTCCTTACGGTCGAGATGCTATCGGTCAAAATATCGCAGGCATTGAAACAGCCGCTCAAGGTGTATTCGGAATTTCAGCGAAAGAACTCAATTTACCACAAGCTGCTTTTTTAGCAGGAATTCCACAAGCGCCGTATACATATACACCTTTCCAAAGTAGAGCAAACGGCGGTGATTTGAAATCAAAAGAACAATTGCAAAAAGGATTAAATCGTATGCAAACGGTTCTTTATCGTATGAAAGAGACTGGTAAAATTACGGAAGCAGAATATCAGCAAGCGAAATCTTATGACGTTACAGCAGACTTCCGCGATAAGTTCCCACGCTCTACAGAGAAATATCCGTACTTAACGCAAGAAGTTCAAAATGAAACGATTCAAATTTTATCTCGTTTACTTGCAAAAGAAGACGGCATTGAACCGAAACGATTAAAACAAGAAAAACAACTTCAAGAAAAATATTATATTTTAGCCGAGCGTGCGATGCGAACAGAAGGATATAAAATTTATTCTACTGTCCATAAAGATCTTTACGAACAAATGAATGAAGAAGCACGTAATTTCCAATACTACGGTTTCACTTATACTGTCGAAACGACGGATCCTGAAACAGGAGAAACTGTATTAAAAGATGACCCTGTACAAGTCGGATCTGTCATGATGGAAAATAAAACAGGCCGTATTTTATCATTCGTCGGCGGACGTGACTATCAATTAGAAAACTTAAACCACGCGACACAAGCTTATCGTCAAAACGGATCATCAATGAAACCATTACTCGTTTATGCACCTGCCATTGAGTATGGATTAATTGGTGCTGGAAGTCCTGTCGTCGACGTGAAGTTTACGATGATGTCTGGTGGCGAAGAATGGAGTCCTTCTAACTATGTAAGCTCTTATGAGGCAGGAATTGTTTCTGCACGTGAAGCTTTAGCGAAGTCATTAAATATCGCTACAGCGCGTCTCTATTACGATATAATCGATAAACAACCTGCGCAGTTTTTAGAAAAAATGGGCTTCTCTCGTTTAACAGAAGGCGACTTTGAAAACTTATCAGCTTCATTCGGAGGGTTAGAACGTGGCGTAAGTGTCAAAGAAAATACAAATGCTTTCGCTACACTCGGAAATGAAGGGAAATTCGTTGAGGCACATATCGTTGAACGTATCGAAGATAGACATGGAAATGTCATTTTCAAACAAGATTATGATGAAGTGGAAGTATTTAGTCCAGAAACTGCTTATATTATCTCTGATATGTTACGTGATGTAACGAAGCCTGGAAACACAGGAGAACATGTCTTTAACTATATGAATTACCGTCCAGATCTTGCGATCAAAACGGGAACGACTGATTTCCACGCAGATAGTTGGATCGTCGGATATACACCGAACATTTCACTCGGTGTTTGGTTCGGATATAAAGATAAAAAGGTTGGAGCTGTCAGACGTGATTTATCAAAGCGTAGCGCCTTACATCCAACTGTTCGAACGAGTATGTTTTTCGGTAAAATGATGAATACAGCGAATGAAATAACGCCTGAAATTGTTCAAGCAGAAGATACATTTAAAGAACCTAAAGGCGTCGAAGAACATTCATTTTGTGGCATTTCCGGGCTTGCTCCTTCAGATGCGTGTTCAGCAGCTGGTCTCGTCACATCTGATCTATTCTATGCAGATAAGCTGCTCCCTGAAGAACCTGATGATAGCATTATTTCAGCTTCATACGTTTCGATTAAAGGGAAAAAATATTTAGCACTACCATCAACACCGAGCGAATTCGTTACATTTGGTGGAACTGGAGTGAACCAACAATTTATCGATCGAATGCTCGGATCTCTCGGAGGAGAACCAGCGAGTCTTTTCCCATCAAATTCATCCTTTGCTCGAAATGTTGTTTCAGGAGATGTATTCACACCTGATGATGAAGCTCCTAAAGGAGTAAAAGTGTCAGCAGATGGTTCTACGTTACAATGGACCGCTTCATCGTCAAACGACGTCATCGGTTACTACGTTTTAAAAGATGGTGTCCGTGTAGCAACAATTAAAGACGGCATGTCTAGAAGTTAAGAAATGTACAGTTCAGGCACTTATTCTGTTGTCGCGGTCGATATTACAGGCCTTCGTTCATCACCTGCTTATTACGAATACTCATATACTCCGAGCTATTCTACGTATGAAGAAGATGATGATGATGACGATTGGTCAAATAATTGGACTGATAACGATTGGTCAAACAATAACAACAATAACAACAATAATAACGATCAATCAAACGATCAACAAACAGATGATCAAGAATCTGAACGACCGACACCTGTCCCGGCACCTGAACCAGCGCCAGTAGAGTCAGAAAATGATACGCCGATAGAAGATGAAGAAAATTCATGAGGCAAAAAATATAAAA
>JASLGI010000231.1 GCA_030149685.1 Bacillaceae bacterium
TTAACCGAAAATAAATCCTATAATAGTACCGAGTACCATCAATGTCACAATCCCGATGATGCCCCATATCGCAATACCGAAAATGTACATCCAAATCGGAATCCGTTTAATATGAATATAAATCCCTGCGATAATCCCGACAATCGGAGTAAACATCGCACTCAAAATAAATGCGAAAACGACCATTCCGATGAAACTATAAGGGTCTTCTTCTGCGGATTGTTCGCGTTCCTCCCACGACGTCTCATAATCATCACTTTCTTCCGGGTATTGTTCTGTTTCATACGTATGTTCTGCATCCGGATAAAACGTTTGACCTAATGGGCCGAATCGTGCATCGAATGGTTCGAATATTTCAGCTACACGACGAAACGCAAAACGTACTTCCGCTGGTACTTCATACTGACGAAGGACCGTCATTAAGTGATCATAGACGTTATTTGCTTCATCTGAAGTGACAGACATAAACTCAATATGATTTAAAGCGACGAGACGTCCATCTTCTCCTGAAGGTAAAGCAGGCGACAATTCAATATACATTAATAAGGCGATTAAATAATCGCTCGACAATTGACGCGGTTGATATAAAATACTTTGAAACAACTCGTCCATATCTTGTGTATACGTCGGATTGAGCGGGCCGACTTCAATTAACTTATCTAAGTAATAATGAAACGTAAATGCATCCGCTGAATACATCTCGCGCATATGTCGCGCTTCCCGTAATGCGCGGTCATAATGCCCATTTGCCATTAAGAGGTCAATTTCTTCTGACCATTCAATCGGAGAACGCGTCCGCGTACGTGTCTTCGTTTCTCGTTCTTCGATCTCTTCATATTCATACGTCTCATACGAAGGAGCCGGTTCTCTCGAAGAAAATGCACCACTTTCAAGCTCTTCTACTAAAGCGTCGTACGTCTCTTGCAAATAAATAAACTCTTCCGGATGGGTCTCATTCGGATACTTCCGCAACAAACGATAAAAGGTCCGCTTTAAATCAGTCGCACTCGTCGTCTCTGTCACTTGAAACAACTCATACGGATGTTGACTTTTTAACTGTTGAAGGCTCATTGACGTCCCTCCTTTAATCGATCTGTTCTAATATAAATTCTATTAATTGACGATCCGCTGCGCGTAATTCTTCTTCATTCCCTGTTTGTATCGCTCGTTCTGCTCGGTCAATATATTGTTCGACTTGAAGAGCGTCTCGTTCAGATAAAGTCGGCTGTAATTTTCTCGCGCGGTATATCCCTTGCTTCACATGTTCTAAAAGAAGAGCATTTTCTTCTTCTTTTTCCATCCGCTGGATTGCAAACGACTTCTCTTCATCATCCATGACACCGTGCTGGGATTCAATCACTTCTTCAAAAACTTCCCCCGTACTATTTAACACGGCCGTCACCCGAATCATCCCGTTAATGTCATACTCAAAAATTACATCTACACTTTCTTCAAGAGCAGGGCGCGGTGGAATGTTTTTAACACGTAATTGATCAGAAACTAATACATTGTCTTTCGTATAATAGTTTTCCCCTTGATAGATCGGAAGCCACATCTCCGTTTGATTATCTTCGATCGTAACGTAACGACTCGTCTTTCGTGCGGGAATTGGTGTATTTTTCTTAATGAGTGGATCGAAAACGTCGTGTTCGTTATTTTCAATATCTATCGTTTCAATCCCTAACGTATAAGGACAGACGTCGATCGCCATAAACTCTGTACCGACAGCGATACTCCCTGACTTAAGCGCTCCTTGAATCGCTGCGCCTTGTGCGACGACTTCATCCGGGTGCACATCTGTGCGAACTTTCGATTCACCGACGAGCTCATTCATCCGACTGCGAACGAGTGGCACACGCGTAGAACCGCCGACCATTAACACTTCAGAAATATCCCGAAACGTGAGATTTGCTTCACGCATCGCTTGTTCTACTAATAACACGGTGCGGTCGATGAGTGGCGCAATCATTTGATCAAACTGTGCGCGTGACAGAGACGTATGAAAACTAACTGGAAAATTATCTTTTAAACCGACAAACGGTAAGGCAATCGTTGCTTCTAGTTGTGTCGATAACTGTTTTTTCACATCTTCTGCCACTTGTTTTAAACTGTACTCTAACATTTTTTCATCATTCGTAATCGTCTTCATCGCATACCCATTTTCTACTTCAAAAGTATGTTCGATAAATTCGATAATTTTCGCATCGAAATCGGCTCCACCGAGTGCATTATCGCCAGCACTTGATAATACTTGCACGACGCCGTCAAACACTTCAATAATTGAAACGTCAAACGTTCCTCCTCCGAAGTCGTAAACGAGTAAATGACGATCATTTTCTAAATGCTCGTAACTAAATGCAAGAGCTGCAGCAGTCGGCTCATTAATGATCCGCTCGACTTTTAACCCGGCTAGTATCCCCGCATCACGCGTTGCTTTTCGCTGCGCATCTGTAAAATACGCAGGTACGGTAATGACCGCTTCTTCTACATTCGTATTTAAATAGTCTTCGGCACTTTGGCGCAACTCGCGTAAAATTTTCGATGAAATCTCTTCCGGGCGATACGTTTTCTCACCGATTGTGACGACTTCTTCCGTACCGATCAGTCGCTTCACTTCCATCACCGTATGATGAGGTAGAGAAGGTGCGCTCTTTCGCGCTGCTTGTCCGACGACTTCTTCTCCATTTGGCTTCACTTGAAAGACAGACGGTATCGTGCGTTTTCCTTGCCGATTCGGAATCATCACAGCGCGTCCATTTTCATACACTGCGACTGCTGAGTTCGTCGTCCCTAAATCGATCCCGATGATCATACGTCGTCACCTGCTTCAGGCGTCGTGTAAACGATCGCATCTTGTAAAATTTCTCCCGTTTCCGTATGACGGAATGCGCGCTGTTGAATGACCGCTACGGTATGTGGCTCTAGTTCTTCGTCGACTTCCATCGGCGCGGGACCGAACGACTGCATATATTGACCGTCTAATGGCTGACCATAGAGTGGAATTTCTTCGACGTCGAAACTACGCAACTGATGCACCGTCATATCGGCAACTTTTCGCAATTGTTCAGCGACGAGCTGATGCTCTTTTTCTTGTGCGTACGACGTGGCGATTTGGTCGAGCATATTGATCGTTTGAAACATCGTCCTCATCAATTCTTCGATACGTTCATTCGAG
>JASLGI010000010.1 GCA_030149685.1 Bacillaceae bacterium
TTTTTCAGGCAACTCATCAAACAATACGTCACCGATCCATTCATTCAGTGATTCAAAAAACGACTGATCTTTTGATAATTGAAATGGTAATGTGCGCTTCATACAAGCGCCTCCTTTCGCCTTCACAATGTACTTATACAATAAATAAGAAACCGATGGAACGAATCTCGTTCACATCGGCTATCGAATTATTTTCTTTTTCCCCAAAACTGATAATAGTCAGTTTTAATGAATCCATTGAATAGTTTACGTTTTTTCGTCGCTTTCTTTCCGAAAAACTCCTCAAACTCTTCTAATGGTGTAATGACATACGTCGACCAAGATGGATGTCCTTGCACGACATTTCCTAAAATCGATGCATGTTCTTCCGCATCTTGGAGCTCTCCGAGACGTTCCCCATAAGGTGGGTTCGTCACAATCACACCGTTATGCCCTTCTAACGTTAAATCTTTCACATGTTGTTGTTTAAAATGAATTAAATCGTCTGGGAAACCTGCAGCTTCCGCATTTCGACGAGCGATGTCAATCATACGACCGTCGACATCATACCCATAAATCTCAAGTGGTTCGTCATATTTTGCTAAAGCATCTGCTTCTTCATCAACTTTCTCCCAAATCTTCTCTTTCATCCACGGCCATTCTTCAGATACGAACTCACGGTTCGTCCCTGGAGCAATATTTTGTCCGATCATCGCCGCTTCAATTGCCATCGTTCCTGAACCACAAAATGGATCAATGAACGGACGATCTTTCGGTTGCCATCTCGTTAATTGGACAAGACCTGCTGCAAGCGTCTCTTTTAAAGGAGCGCCTCCTTGAGCGACACGATATCCTCGTTTATGAAGACCAGGACCGCTCGTATCGATCGTTAAGGTTGCAATATCTTTTAACATTGAAACTTCAATTTTATATAAAGGACCGGTCTCTTCTAAAAATCCGAGACGGTGATATTGTTTTTTCATTTTTTCAGCAATTGCTTTTTTCGTAATCGCTTGGCAGTCTGACACACTAAACAACTTTGATTTCACCGACTTACCATTGACGGGAAATTCTGCGTCAACTGGCATATACTCGTCCCAAGGAAGTGCATATACCCCTTCAAATAATTGATCGAATGTCGTCGCCTTGAATTGTCCTACAACGATATGTACACGATCGGCGATTCGTAACCACATATTCGCCCGTGCAATCGCTGTTGCGTCTCCTTTGAAATACACTTTTCCATTACGTGTCGTCGGTTCATAGCCGAGGGCACGCACTTCATCAGCAACGAGTGCCTCTAGCCCCATCGCAGATGTTGCCACTAATGTCATTTCGCTCAATCGATTCACTCCTATCTCGTTAAAAAAAGCTCTCCAACTCATTCGGAGAGCATCATTTTTTCAATATATGTTTAAGTGCTCTGTAAGCCATGTTCTGTTCCATGGTACTCAAGCGGCTTTCGCCTCGTACTCCGGTAGTAATCATCTGTCTGCCTATGACTCTTCATAAGCCTCTCGAATGCGTTCGAATTCCGCTTCGAAAGTGCCCCGACCAAAATTTGGGTTGCTCACTCGTGGGGTTTACCCGTTCCACCCGAACTAGTTTCCTAGCCGACTCGTCTCTGTGGCACTTTTCAGAGAACCTCATCCATAGCAAAGCGTTAGGATTTATTCTCGCCGTTAGCTCTCGCTCCCTAGGCTTATTGTTTCACCTAGCACGAACACTACGATCATCACAGATCGTGTGAGCATGGACTTTCCTCTAATACGTCAAGCGTACTAGCGATTACTCGAGCACTTAAACACAACTACATTATTATACACAACTTCCTAGCTTTCCACAAATAGAAAGTTTGAACTTTTATTCATTTGATAATTTATCACCGAATACATGCTTTTCTAAATTCGAAATACGTTTTAAAATATCAAAGTTTGTTGGAATACCTGTTGTCGGTTCCGCGACTGGTTCTTTTCGTTGCGGCTCACGTTTTTTCTCATGGTATTGCTTCAACTCTCCTTCAAGTTCTTCGATTCGCTTTTGAAATGTGTTGTAATCTTGCATAATAATATCTAAAAAATCATCTACTTCTTCACGGTTATATCCGCGAAAGCTCGTTTCAAATTCTTTTTCAAAAATTGCTTTTACTCCTAATTGAATATCCATTCTTTCGTCGCTCCTTTTATTTTCTTTTATTATATCATATTTATTTCATTCTCCGAGTGAGGCGCTTTTCTCGATGCTGCCACTCTCGTTGCATCCGCTTATAAAATTCAGGTGTCAGCTCTCGTTCCGTCTTGATTAACGTCTCCTGTCCTTTTATCGTCCATTTTTGTGCAAGTTTAATATTTTTCTTCGAATGTTCAGCGATTTTTGCTAATTGATCATAAATAAGTTGTTGTTGACGGGGCGGTGCATCAGGTAATGCCAAAAGATACGCTTCATAAGCTTCTTCTGTTGCTTTTTGTTTTCGCAACAACGTCGCCGCATAATAATAAAGTCTGGAATCATTCCCAATAAACTGTTGCAACGCTTCACGAATTCTTTCTTGACTATGATCATATGCACGTAGGTCGAATAACCATTCACTAATATTTGCTTCAATCGTCTCTGACGTTTTCTTTTTTTCAATCATGAGTTGCAACATACGTCCATACAATACAGCTAGCGATAAAACATCCCACTCATTGTGTATAAAGACGTCGTATAATGCTTGAGGTTCGCCACTTTTTACAGCATCTTGATAAATGATTGGAATGAGGTGTCCCGGAATGTCGTGCGGGCGATAAAAGTGCAATAACTCTTCTTCTATATCATCTAAACGAAATCGAGTCGCCTCTTTTTTAAACACGCGACGAGCAACGTGAAGAAGGTCGATCAAATGTTGTTTTTGTAAAGGATCTAAAGAATGACGATACATGACGCTCCGACTTTCTAATTGTGGCCAATCAAAACTTTTCCCATTATACGTCACTACGTTGTACGACTGTTGATAAAAAGGTAAGCTCGTTAAAAATGCTTCTTCGTGCGCTGGACTCGGAAGCAAATATTGAGTGAGTACATACCCTTCTTCTGTCGGGTGCAGTAACCCGACTAAAAAAATGAGTGTTCCACTTCCTCGAAGACCCGTCGTTTCTGTATCGAAAAAAAGAAAAGGTTTCGAAAGAGCTCGCATCGGTTCGGGAACTTCCTCTGTCACCGCATATTGCTTAAATTTTTCAAATAAAGAAAGTTGATATCGACCATGATAATCGTCTTTTTTAAACACTTTTCTCCTTACATATACAGAACCAAACAGCGTCTTTTCTTTCTTCAATCCTAAAGCGAGCCACTTTTTTTCATAAGTTGGGGGTTGAACTTCTTTTGATACGGAAGTCTTCTTTCGAACATTTTCAGACGGAGGTGCTTTTTTTAATTTCTTTTTCAAAGCGAGAAACTTCTTTTCATAAGACATGGAATCTCTCCTTAACGTTGTAAAGCAATGAGTAAACGATACACTTTTTCTTTCGTCGATTGACCTTCTTCCATGGCACCGATACAACTTGGACATCCTTCCTCACAAGGACAAGCTTTTACATGTTCAGCTGCGAATTGTAAAAGCATCGGCCAACGTTCAAACACCTTTTCACTCAATCCAATTCCTCCTGGGTAACGATCATAAACAAAAATCGTCGGCTCTTCTGTTTCCATCGCTTTCACTTTCGGCACGACATGAATATCGGAACGATCGCAACTTACAAGGAGGGGGATGAGATGTTCTAGCGCATAAGCGACATTGACTAATACATCTGATAGTTCAGCATCTGACCAATCATTAGGACGTTGAAAACTCCACCACGTACTTGACGTATGCAATTCTTCTTCTGGTAAATAAATAGGACCTGAACCGATATTGTCATGTGTACCGAAGCGTATTTTTTTAAAAATCGTCGGCTTAGCAATGACAGCTACATCTCCAAAATGAGCACGACCTCGTTCATATTCTTCGAATCGATCTTCATCAAGTACTTTTAAATTTACTGCTAGTTGAGCATCTGTAAAATAATCGACATCTACTTTTGTCACGTAAGCTTTTTTCTCTTCCCAATCTAACGTTTCCACTTGAAACTGCTCGCCTTGATGTAAATAAATTGCTTCTTCATGAAGCAAAGTCATGGCGCTAAAGCGATCCATTTCTCCGATCACTCGAGTATCCGCTGGAGTCGTTTGATCGATAATGACGACATTTTCTTGTGAAGCGGAACGGAGGCTAATATTGCTTGCTGGAAATTCATCCGTCATCCAATACCACTTCACACCAGTTTGTAATAAGGCACCTTCACTTGCTAAATATTGAAGCAACTCTTGCACATCGTATCCTCCGTACGTTTCATCTATTGAAAAAGGTAATTCAAAAGCAGCACACTTTAAATGATCCATTAAAATCATCATATTTGCTGGTTCGATGCGTACAGATTCTGGACGTTGTTTCAATAAATAATTCGGATGACTAACGACGTATTGATCAAGAGGCAGTGATTGAGCAACATATACAACGAGCGCATCTTCTCCTCGTCTCCCTGCCCGACCTGCTTGTTGAAGCGCACTCGATATATTTCCTGGGTAACCTGTCATAATCGCCGCTTGTAAACTGCCGATATCGACACCTAACTCTAAAGCATTCGTACTTACGACTGTTCGGATAGTACCGTTTCGTAACCCTTCTTCAATTTTTCTTCGTTCACTCGGTAAATATCCTCCTCGATAGCCCATAATAGACGTATCGAATAATTTTTTCTTCGTTAATTGTTGTAAGTACGTAACGATCATTTCGACACGTACGCGGCTTCGCGCAAACACAATCGTCTGAATATTTCTTTGATATAAACTGCGCGCAAGCTTTTCTACTTCATGTACTGCACTTTTACGGATACCGAATGTCGGATGAACGACTGGCGGATTATAAAAAACGATATATTTATTACCGCGTGGAGCACCGTTATTACGAATTAATTTCATTGATTCATTCGTCAAATTTTCTGCTAACTCTAAAGGATTTTCAATTGTTGCCGATGTACATATAAAAATAGGGTCACTTCCGTAATAATGACAAATTCGTTTTAACCGACGAATTACATGGGCGACATGACTACCGAACACTCCTTTATACGTATGCAGTTCATCAATGACGACGTATTTCAAGTTTTCAAAAAGTGATACCCACTTCGTATGGTGCGGAAGAATGCCTGAATGAAGCATATCCGGATTCGTCATGACGACATGACCTGCCTCACGTACTTTGCGACGAATGCCCGGCGAAGTGTCTCCATCGTACGTATAACTATAAATCGACTCTCCACTCGCCTCGACGAATTCATGAAACGAAGTCAGTTGGTCTTGTGCGAGTGCCTTCGTCGGAAACAAATAAAGTGCCCGACTCGAAGAATCATTCATAACTTCTTGTAAAACGGGTAAATGATAAGCGAGTGACTTTCCCGAAGCAGTCGGTGTCACTGCTGTAAACGACTGCCTTTGTTGAGCATACGTATACGCTTCATGTTGATGGGTATATAATTCATTAATTCCTTTCGTTTGTAGAGCCTTCTGAAGTGATGGATGAAGCTCTTTTGGAAAAGGGACTGTTTTTCCTTTTTGTCCTGGTATTTTTTCAATATGTGCAATATGCGGCGCAATTTCTTCATCGTTCTTCCATGCAGCAAGAAGTTGTTGAATGTCACTCACAATGACCACCTTCTTGCACGGTGATTATTCGTTTTAACGTATATTGTAACGATTGAATCGACATCTGGAATAACGCTCGGCGAGTCGAAGGATAAAACGATTGAACAACTAATTTTTTACTCGCGTCATAAGCGTTGAGAATTTGTTGTTGTTGCACAGCTGGTTTTTCAGCCGCAATCCACTCTAACATCTCTTCTTTCCATTCATCTAACCACTCGTCCATTTCGTATGTCTTTTGTCGTACAAGATCAAATGAAGGTTCTTCCTTCGTCTTTTTTACTTCGTCTAAGCGAACGAGCCACTTATTCGTTACTTGCAACAATTGCTTCGTCTTTTTTGACTTCATACTTTCCGCCTCCTTTTATTACATTTTAGCAAAAAAAGAGAGATGGAACGAATTTTCTGCTACAATAAGAAACCTACGAGCCGACAATACGTTCCCATGATGAACGTTTCATTCTTTGCTCGTTTTACGGTATGATAGAAAACGAGGTGATATTATGACGATTCGTTATCCGAATGGAAAGCGATACGTCCCGCCTACTCATAAACAAAAACATACTTCTTCTCATACCCCTTCTATCGCCTTTGGTAACCGAGGAGCTTCACTAGAAGAAGAATTGAATGACGCGAACGAATATTATTTATCTCATCAAATCGCCGTCATTCATAAAAAACCGACACCTGTTCAAGTCGTTCATGTGAAATATCCATCACGAAGCCAAGCGGTTATTACTGAAGCGTATTACCGTACACCTTCAACGACCGATTACAATGGTATTTGGAATGGACATTATATCGACTTCGAAGCGAAAGAAACGAAAAACAAAACTTCGTTTCCGCTTCAAAACATCCATGAACATCAAGTAGAACATATGCAAGCTGTTTATCAGCAGAGCGGTATCGTATTTTTTGTTTTTCATTTTCGATCACTGAACCGTTACTTCATTCAATTTTTTGAAGACTTTTTTCCTTTTTGGAAGCGAATGAAAAGCGGTGGTCGAAAGTCTATGACACTAAAGGAAATTGAGGATACAAGCATCGAGATAACTCTCGGCATCGCCCCTCGACTTCCTTATTTACAAGCAGTCCAACAATATATTAAACGAGAAAGGTAGGGATACTATGACAGAACAACCTTTGTCACGTGCGGAACGACGGAAAGAGCTCGAACAAGAGCGTAAAAACAAACGTCGTCGACCGAAAGGGAAGCGCCCGATATGGAAACAAATTTTTCGTGTGCTCATGATCCTTTTCATCGTTGCAGCACTTACCGGCATCTCTGTGCTCGGCTATTATGCAGCAACCGCTCCCGAACTCGATGAACAACTACTAAAAGATCCACTTACTTCTAAAATCGTCGATAGTGAAGGAAACTTAGTAACGACGATTGGAGCAGAAAAAAGAGAGTTCGTCCCTTATGATGAAATTCCTGATTTAATGAAAGATGCTATTTTAGCAACAGAAGACGTCCGATTTTTTGATCACGGAGGTATCGACTTTTACCGACTCGGTGGAGCAGTCGTTGCAAACTTCCGAGACGGATTCGGTTCGCAAGGTGCATCGACATTAACACAGCAAGTCATTAAAAACTCATTTTCTTGGCAAGATAAAACGATTAAACGTAAAACACAAGAAGCATGGCTTGCGATTAAATTAGAACAAAAATATTCAAAAGAAGATATTTTTGAAATGTATTTCAATAAAATCTTAATGTCTGGAATGAATTACGGTTTCGGCACAGGAGCAAAATATTTTTACAATAAACCATTAGATAAATTAGAATTACATGAAGCGGCGATGCTTGCAGGGCTTCCTCAATCACCGAATGGGTATAATCCATTCCAACACCCAGAACGAGCAGAAAAACGTCGTAATACTGTTCTTCATTTGATGGAAAAACACGGAAAAATAACTCCCGAGCAACGTAAAGAAGCAGAAGCTATTCCAGTAACAGCAACATTAACAGAACAACCGACAGTAAAACCGACAAAATACCCTGCTTATGTTGATCTCGTCTTAACAGAATTAGACAAAGAAGGATTATCAGATATTTTAGCAGAAGGTGTCACTGTACAAACAGCACTTGAGCCTAATGTACAAGAAACGGTTGAAGAAAAAATTGCGAACGATTCATTATATGAATCAGAAGAAATGCAAGCGGCAATGACCGTTCTCGATACACGAACAGGAGCAATTGTCGCTATCGGTGGCGGAAGAGACTATTCTGGTCGAGACTTAAACTTTGCAACAAAACCTTTCCGTTCACCTGGTTCAGTCATTAAGCCGATCTTATCTTACGGCCCTGCAATTGAGCAGTTCAACTGGTCGACCGGAGAAGCAATGTATGACGAGCCGTATAAATATAAAGGAACAGACCAGTCGATCAACAACGTCGACGGCCGCTTCCTCGGAACGATTACATTACGAGAAGCATTATATAAATCGCGAAACATTCCTGCAGTAAAAGTGTTTGAAGAAGTAGGAGCAGATAACGCGAAAGAATTCGCGAAAAAACTCGGATTATCGTATAACAATATTTATTCTTCAGATGCGCTTGGAGGAGGAGATAATAACTTCTCTACCGTAGAAATTGCAGGTGCTTACGCAGCCTTCGGTAATGGTGGTATGTATACAAAACCACACGCTGTGAAAAAAATCATTTTCCGTGACGGCTCAGAACGAAATGTTACACCTGCACAAAAAAATGCAATGAGTGACTCTACTGCATATATGATTACAGACGTCCTCCGTGACGTATTAACAAAGGGTACCGGAAAACGAGCAAACGTTTCTGGCATAGACGTTGCAGGTAAAACAGGTACGACAAACTATGATAAAAAATTCCGCGAGAAAAATAACTTTAAAGGACACTATGTACCTGATACGTGGTTTGCAGGCTATTCTAATGAATATACAATCGCTGCATGGGGAGGATATAAAGAATACAAAGACCCAATTAAAACTTACGATCAAGGGCGTCATGTGCCACAAAACTTATTCCGACAAGTGATGCAAAATATCGCAACAGAACACGGTACGATGAGTAAGCCTTCATCTGTACAAGAAGCTACGATTGTTTACGGTTCAGACCCTATTCGTCTCGCTTCTGCCAATACACCTGAAAATATGCGTTCACGTGAACTGTTCGTCGTTGGAACAAAACCTAAAGGAACATCGGTAAGCGACAAAAAAGATAAGAAAGATAAAAATGCTCTCTCTGCTCCTTCTGGATTTGGAGCAAGCTACGATGCTGATGCGAACGCTATTCACTTATCTTGGGGTTACGATCGCGATGCTACATTTACAGTGACATACTCTGTAGATGGTGGAGGATATCAAACATTGACAACAACGAGCGGTAAAGGAGCTACTTTAAGTGGCGCTAAATTTGGAAGTACGTACAACTTCTCTGTCACTGCTTCTGTTGATGGAAAAACAAGTCCTGCAGCAAGTACGAGCGTAACAGTAACAAATGGTTCAAACAATGAAGAAATACCAGAAGAAACACCTGAAGAAGATGAATCAACGCAAAATGATGATGCTACAGAAAATGAAACACCAGAAGAAACACCTGATGAACAAGATTCGAACAATCATCAAGGTGGAGAAACGAAGCCGAAACCACAGCCTCAGCCAAACCCTGAGCCTCAACCGGCACCAACTCCACCACAGCCAAAACCAGAACCACAGCCGACTCCAGAGCCAGCACCTACACCGCAACCGCCGAAACCACAGCCAGCACCTACACCAGGTGGTGGTGGCGGTGAAACTCCACCACCAAGTGGAGGCAGCGACACAGGAGCAAGTGGAGATACTGGTCAATCGTCTACAAATGAATAAAGACACAAAGAAAATATACTCTAAAGAGCAAAAGACACTTGAATGGTTCATCATTCAAGTGTCTTTTTTAGGTTCTATAATATATGTTGGGGGTTTCACATAATTCCGCACGGAATTGTGCGCATAAAAAAACGTACGTCTCCTTGTTTTCCTATATACTTTGATTGACTGGGAAAAAGCACCAAACAGGAGGCGTACGCTATGAACAAGTATAAAAATATAGGGTCTCATTTAGGGTGACGTATTCGTCATCCCAACATTTGAAATAGAACCCTTTTTAATGTTTTGTTTTCTATTAAAGCACGGTTTTAAACCGTATTGTTATTGACTTCTTGACTTCATGCGTTTCTTTCCTTCACGACAAAGGTCTAGTAACGGACATTCCGGACAGTTCGGATTTTGTGCTTTACAATGATAGCGACCGAAAAAGATCATTTGATGATGAGTATCTGTCCAACGTTCTTCTGGTGTCCAACGCATTAATTTTTTCTCTACTTCCAATGGGCTGTCTTTCCAACGACTCATACCGAGCCTTTTTGCTACACGCTCTACGTGTGTATCTACCGCTAAAGCAGGTACACCGAAAGCATTCGAAACGACGACATTCGCTGTTTTTCGACCAACTCCGGGAAGTTTTGTTAATTCATCGCGATCTCGAGGAACTTCTCCTCCATATTCGGTTAATAACATTTCACAAAGTGCACGAATGTTTTTTGCTTTATTTCGAAAGAGTCCAAGGGAACGAATATCGTTTTGTAATTCTTCTAACGACACTGCTAAATAGTCTTCTGGCTCCTTGTATTTTGCAAATAAATTAGCGGTCACCTTATTTACTTGAACATCTGTCGCTTGAGCAGATAACAATGTTGCGATCAATAACTCAAATGGATTTTGATGTACAAGCTCACAATGCGCATGAGGATGCATTTCCTCAAAAGCATCTAAACATAAATGCCACTCCCATTTACGTAACATTTAACTCCTCCTTTTTAATCACGCTCTTCTAACCAATTGTAAAAAGCAACAGGTGTTTCTCTTTGTTCTTTCTGTTCTGCTTTTTTTGTCGGTTGATATCCTTGCTGACGTTTTTTACGGAAAGAAGACGACACTCTTTCAACATCTGCTAATGTCGTCACGTTTTGCTTTTTCCAATTCATTAAAATGCGGTCGATATAACGCAAGTTTAGTTTTTGTGCAATGACTGCTTCACGTAAAGCTGCACGAATAATATCGATTGTATGTCCATCTTCATCGATCCACATAGCAAGCATTTCGCTTTCAACAGGCGATAGCAAACGACCAAACTCTTGTTCAAACATAGCATATAGTTCTCCCTCACGTTCTGCTTCTGTTTGAACGGCCTCTCCTTCTTTTTCATTGCGTTCAATGTCAACGAGTCGCTCCCAAAGCGGTTGCAATGAAAACTCTTCATACAATACTCCACGTTCGTCTTTTTGCTGTACAATACGCAATAATCCTCGTTGCATAAGTGCTTGTAACATCGCAGATATTTCATTTGCATCTGCACTCATTCGTTCTACTAAGTTGTAAGGCGTAGGGAAATGTTTTCCACTCGCTTGATAAGCATAAATATGCATTAACAACATCGCTTCACTTTCATTCAACTGCAACGACTTATAATGACGAAAAAAGAGCTGGGAAATCGTTACATTTCCCTGCTCTATCCACGTGGAGAGTCTGTTGTCACTCATGATGCCAACGCCTCTCTTTCTTCTTTTTACGGATATAAACGGTTTAATAAACGTGGGAATGGAATCGTTTCACGAACGTGTTCCGCCCCTGAAATCCATGCTACTGTGCGCTCTAAACCTAACCCGAAACCAGCATGTGGAACTGCACCATAACGGTTTGTATCTAAATACCAAGCATATGCTTCTTCATCTAAGTTATGGTCTTCGATGGCCTGTTTCATTTGTTCATAATCATGGATACGTTCTGAACCACCGATAATTTCGCCATATCCTTCTGGTGCAATTAAATCTGCACAAAGCACTACATCTTCACGTTCTGGATGTGGCTGCATATAGAACGGTTTGATCGCTTTTGGATAATTTACAATAAATACTGGCATATCGTAATGTTCTGCAATCGCTGTTTCATGTGGTGAACCGAAATCCTCGCCCCATTCGATATCATCGAACCCTTTTTCATGAAGTAACTCGATCGCATCATCATAAGAAATACGTGGGAATGGTGCCTTAATTTTTTCAAGTGTCTCTATATCGCGTCCGAGACGATCGAGTTCTACGGCACAATTTTTGATCACTGACTGAACGAGATGTGTCACATATTGCTCTTGTACTTCTAAGCTTTCCTCATGTGTCGTAAATGCCATTTCAGGCTCAATCATCCAAAACTCAATTAAGTGGCGACGTGTTTTCGATTTTTCAGCACGGAATGTCGGACCGAATGAAAAGACTTTACCGAAAGCCATCGCAGCTGCTTCCATATATAATTGACCTGATTGTGAAAGATAAGCATCTTCATCAAAATATTTTGTATGGAACAATTCGCTCGTTCCTTCAGGTGCTGAGTTTGTTAAAATTGGTGGATCAATTTTGACGAATCCATGCTCATGGAAAAATTCATACGTCGCACGAATAATTTCATCACGAATTCGCAAAATCGCATGCTGTTTACGTCCACGAATCCATAAATGACGATTGTCCATTAAAAATTCTGTCCCGTGTTTTTTCGGTGTTAACGGGTAATCAATTGCTTCGCTAATTACTTCAACATCAGATACTTGAAGCTCATAACCAAATTTTGATCGCTCATCACGTGACACTTCTCCTGTCACATAAATTGAGCTTTCTTGAGTAATATGGCGTGCTTTTTCAAAAATCTCTTCACCGACGACTTCTTTTACGACGACTCCTTGTGTAAACCCTGAGCCATCTCGGAGTTGTAAAAAGGCAATTTTACCGCTCCCGCGTTTACCTGCGAGCCAACCACCGATTGTTACTGTTTCTCCTACATGATGTTGCATTTCTTCAATACGAATTTTTGTCATAATTTCCATAACCTCCAGCTATCAATCTTGCCATTTTTCCTCTACGAATGTATGAATACGACGAATCGCTTCTTCGATTAAATCTAATGATGTCGCATAAGATAAACGAATCGTTTTCGGCGCACCAAACCCGCTTCCTGGAATAACAGCTACTTTTGCTTCTTCTAATAAAGCTTTTGCAAAATCATCAACAGAATCGAAACCTGTATGTTTTGCTGCTTCTTCTACTTCTGGTAATAAATAAAATGCTCCTTGGGGATGTACTAATGTAAATCCTGGAATTGCTTCAATTTGTGGAATTAATTTTTCTAAACGTCCTTCAAATGCTTGACGCATTTCTTCTACAGCATCTTGTGGGCCATTATAAGCTTCAATTGCTGCGTATTGAGATGTCGTCGTCGGGTTACTTGTTGAATGACTTGCAAGGTTTGTCATCGGTTGAATGATCTCTTTGACCCCTGCTGCATACCCGATTCGCCATCCTGTCATTGAGTGAGATTTTGACACTCCGTTAATGACGATTGTACGTGCCTTCGCATCTTCTGATAATGTAGCAATCGATACGTGTTTTACTCCGTTATAAACGAGCTTTTCATAAATCTCGTCTGAAACGATCCATAAATCGTGCTTCTTCGCTACTTCTGCAATAGCTCGTAACTCATCTTCCGAATAAATCATACCTGTTGGGTTGCTCGGTGAGTTAATAATCAATGCTTTTGTGCGATCTGTCACCGCTGCGTCTAGCTGTTCTGCAGTCACTTTAAAATCCGCTTCAGATGATGCTTCAACAATTACAGGCTTCCCACCTGCAAGTTTTACTTGTTCCGTATAACTTACCCAATACGGTGCTGGAATGATCACTTCATCCCCTTGATCAACTATCACTTGAAATAGCGTATACAAAACATGTTTTGCACCGACTCCTACAATAATTTCAGCGCGATCGTATGTCAAACCTTGATCTCTTTGTAACTTATCAATAATCGCATCTTTTAGTGCTGGTAATCCCCCAGATGGTGTGTATTTCGTTAATCCTTCATTCATTGAACGAATCGCAGCATCTAAAATATTTTGCGGTGTATTATAGTCTGGTTCACCCGCACCGAGACCAATAACGTCGATGCCGCTTTCTTTCATTTCTTTTGCTTTCGCTGTAATCGCCAATGTCGTAGATGGTGTTAACGTACTTACTCGTTCAGCTAATTGATTTTTCATGTTCATCCACTCCTCATAAGTTTAAAATGTTTTTCTTCCATTTCCCGTCTTTGAAAGAAAGGTATGAATAATTCATTTCACCTTTCTTTCCTTTTGTGACAATTTCCCAAATCGGTTCTTCTTGTTCGTAACCTAAACGAACGTGCATGACGTCAACGACCTCTACTTTTTCGCGGACTTTTTTCACAGCTTCTTCTGCTGGAAAGCCGTCTTTTAAAACGACCGTCGGATATTTTTCTAATGTTTCACGGTATTCTTTCTCTACTGGAATGAATACCGCACGTGTTATCCCTTTTTGATCCGTTCCGTAAACGGTGACGTATGCGTGCTGCCCATTATATACAGCCGTTCGGTCGACTGTTTGGACGTATTTTTCTTCGATTGCTAGCTGCTCTGCGTATTGTTCAATATCTTTATATGGAGCAAACCCTTTCGAAAAAATAATCATCGTCAAAACGACGACTAACGAAAGTAAGAATAGGCCGATGAATTTAATCCAGTTCCACATCCGCGAATCATCCTTTACTTGTAGACTAGTTTCTCTTTCGTTCCTCTTCAGTATACCAAGTTTCGAGCGTTTCGACCATATTCCCGAGCCGAACTTTTCGAACAGGAATATTTGGCAACACATTTATAAAGTAAGCGCCATAAGACTTTGTTTCAATCCGACGATCTAACACGATAAATCCTCCACGATCAGTCGATGCGCGAATGAGGCGACCAAATCCTTGACGAAAACGAACGAGTGCTTCAGGTAAACTGTAATGCATAAACGTGTCTTCTCCTCGTTTAGTCACAGCTTCCGCTTTTTTTCGATACATTGGATCAAGAGGTGATGAAAATGGTAAGCGCGCGACGAGAACTGCCGATAAAGAATCCCCTGGAATATCGACGCCCTCCCAAAAGCTCGTCGTTCCGAATAAAATTACTCGTTCCCACTGTTGAAAAGAACGCATCATTTTCGCTCGACTCCCACCACTTAATCCTTGGGCTAATACAATATAATCTTCTAACAACTCGCTCTCTGTAAGCAACTCATACGCCTCTTTTAACATTTGTTGTGATGTAAAAAGAACAAACATTCGACCATTTGTCGCATATGCTGTTTGAACGACTGCATCAACGACTGCTGCGATATACTCTTCTTCCGATACTTCTTGAATAAGAGGCATATCTTCTACAATCCAAAGGGCTGCACCTTCATAAAAACTATCAGGAGCTCGAAATTGATGGATCGGAACATCTTTAGATAAACCGAGTTGCTTCGTAATGAATTGTTCATCATCACGCACAGTCATCGTCCCTGATGTCCAAATAATTGTGCGGGCTTTTTTACTTAACCGATGCTGAATAACTGACATCGCATGAAGTGGACGTTTTGTAAGACGAACACTACCTGGTAATCCTTTTGTATCAAGTGATAAGACGAGCGCTTCACTTGCACCATCATTTTCAGCAAAGAAGGCAATCCAATCATCTAACAACTCTTCTAATTGTCGTACGCGATCCAACCATGTTTCTATATAAGCACGATCCCGTTTTGTCCACTCTTGCTCTCTTTCTACAACGGGAGTGATAAATAAATGGAGAGCTTGAATATATTGAAAGAACCGTTGAGAAGTTTCATGGAAAATCTTTTCTCGTTTCCATTCTTCTTCTAATAACAACTGCTTTTCTCGCACCCTCGACGTATCATGAAGAAATGCTCGTTCAATCAGTCGCTCGACCGCTGCCTCAAACGTATGAACGAACCGGTCACGCATTCGATCAATATATGTTTTTTCTCGTTCATTCATCGGAACAAATGATGAGCGAATTCGTAGCACTTTCGGCAGTAAGTCACTTTCTCCTTCATTATGGACTTGTCCGATCATATATTTCCAAAATGTATATGAAAATGCGACTTCTTTCGAATGAATAGCAGCATCGATCATTTGATGAGCTTCATCGATAATACATCCACCTGCTCGTTCAACTAAAGGAGCACTTTCATCAGAAGACATTAACCACGCATGATTAGTAAATATTAAATGCGCACGTTTCGCCTGCTCCCAAGCATAGAGGTGGAAATCAGCATGTCGTTCTTCTCCTCGACCGCTTCACTTTTTCTTAAACGATCTAAAATTAAATGCCCTCCTCTAGAAACATTCAACTCTTCTAAGTCTCCGACGTCTGTCTCCATTAACCAAACAAATACTTGCATGATCGCCAATGTCTCGTCATAAGAATGATCTGTCGTTTCTAATAAGCGTAAAAAACGTTCAAACGAAAAATAATG
The DNA here is from genome assembly GCA_030149685.1 of Bacillaceae bacterium. Next base: position 16,071 of record JASLGI010000010.1, read on the forward strand.
CCGGCGACCTTTTAAAATAGCAATACGTAATTGTTGGCCAATCATTTTTTCAACTTTTGGTACTTCTTTTGCAACGAGTTGATCGACTAAATGGTTCGTATACGTACTGATCACAACATTTGTATTTTGCCAAATCGCATAAACGGCCGCCGGATATAAGTAACCTAATGATTTACCGACACCTGTCGGTACTTCCGCTACGACTTCCTCTCCCTTTTCAAGTGAATCCCAAACAGTATCCATAAACTGTAGTTGAGCTTTTCGTTCAACGAATGAAGGGTGTGCTCGATGAAGAACTTCCATCTTATCTTCACGAGTTTTAGGATATTGGAAGGTCGAACGATTTGTTATTTCTTCAATCACTCGTTCTTTATAAGGAATCCCTTGATACACTGCGTAACGTGCAGGTGTTGGTCGAGGATTTTTTAATAAGTAATAAAACAAACTAGACACATTCGACTGCAATGAAAAAGAACGGCGGTGAAGCTGTTGCAATGTCGCTGTTGGTAAACGAAGCAACTTCTCATAACAGTGCATGAGTAAATGTGCGGTCGCTTCTGCATCATCATCTGCTCGATGTGCGCGTTGTAATGGAAGTTGGAGTTGGTCCGCTAAATCTTGTAAACGATAACTGTATGCCGAAGGAAACGTAATCTTCGCTAATTCGACGGTATCAATCGTTTCCCCTTTCCACGGCTCGATGCCACAGCGCTCCCACTCATAGTGTAAAAAAGAGAGGTCAAACCGGATATTGTGAGCGACAAAAACTGTCCCAGCTAACTTTCTAGCTACTTCTTCTGCAATCTCTTCAAATGTTGGAGCACCTTTCACATCTTCATCTGTAATCGATGTCAACTGAGAAATAAAAGGGGGAATTGGTTGTTCTGGTTGAACAAATGTAGAATAACGATCTACAATCTTTTTATTTTTTACAAACACGATAGCTATTTGAATCATGCGATCTCCTTTTTCAGGAGAATGTCCCGTCGTTTCTAAATCAACTACCGCATACGTTGTCTCTTTCATAAATTATCAACTTCCTATATTATGTGCTAATCAAATTGTAACATATGTTCGAAACGTTCTGATACGTTGTTTCTTTTTGAAAATCGAAAAAGCCGAGAGTTTTTTCTCGGCTTCTCTTTTATTCTTCTACTGACCATTTTAATGAGTGACGAGATGCTTCGATGACTTCGTTTTCTTCATTCACTCGACAACGAATCGATTCATGCGTCAGAGCACGTGCACTTTCAACATATGCATACGTTCGCAAAATGAGGCGATCGTTTAATTCTAAAAAACCGCCTAAACTTCCGTAAGCAACAACTGCTCGACTTTCTGCTCGCCCTTCTGCGATAACGACTGAAAAACGTTCTTTCGTTCGTGGACAAATTACTTCTGCAATTTCTCCCGGCATAATTTGAGCAGCTTCTAATATTTCTCCATCTACTAGCAAATACTCTTCCATTGAGTCAAGATGGCGCTCTGTTATTTGTACATAGGCGACTTGACTATTTAAAAACTTTCGAAGCATCTAAACTCCTCCTTAACGTGCAATAATGACATTGTCAATAAGACGTGTCTTTGAAAAATAAACAGCACAAGCTAACACGAATGTTTCTGTCTTTTCTTGCGGGGGTGTTAACTGAGGATAAGATAAAAGCGAAACATAATCAACGGTTCCGCTCGTATTTTTTTCAATCCATTTTTCTGTCATTTTCTCTACTTTTTCAGCGGTCTCTCCATTGAGTAACAGAGTTTCTCCCCGTTTTAAAGCTTCATATAAAGCCGGAGCTTCCATCCGTTCTCGTTCTGTTAAATGAACATTTCTTGAACTTTTCGCTAAACCATCTTCTTCTCGATACGTCGGCACACGAACAATTTCTGTACGAAAATTGTAATCACGAACAAAAGATTCGATGATCGCTAATTGTTGCACGTCTTTCATTCCAAAATAGGCACGATCGGGGTCAATAATGTGGAATAGCTTTAAAATGACTTGGAGTACCCCATCAAAGTGTGTCGGACGACTCGCACCACATAATACTTTTGCCATTTCTCCTGGGAGAATACGGATTCCTGCATCTGTCGGATACATCGTCTCAGGCGTCGGTGTGAATACATAATCAACCCCTGCTTTTTTTGCTAGACGTAGATCACGATCAGTATCTCTTGGATACTCTTCAAAATCTTCATCAGGACCAAACTGTGTTGGATTTACAAAAATGCTTAAGACGACGAGATCATTTTCTTTTCGTGCTCGTTCAATGAGCGATAAATGTCCCTCGTGTAAAAAACCCATCGTTGCTACATATCCTACTGTTTTCCCTTCCCGGTTTTCACGTGCAACTGCTCGTTGCATCTCTTTTGGCTGTTCATAGACGATCATTTCCCCTCGTCTCCTTTCGCTCCATAGAGAGTGGAAAGTTCTTCTTCTTTCATTGTGAAATGATGTTTTTTCGTAGGAAATGTTTTTTCTTTCACAGCTTGAACGTAACGCGTCATTCCTTCTTTTGCTACAGTTCCTGCTTCTGCGAATACTTCGACAAACTTCGGTACGTAGTGATCGCCATAGCGAATCATATCGTTGACGACGAGTACTTGTCCGTCAGTCTCTTTTCCTGCACCAATACCGATCACTGGGATCTCTACTGCTTCTGATACCTCTTTAGCTAACTGATGAGGTATCATTTCAACGACGAGCATTACCGCTCCTGCACGTTCACAAGCTTGAGCATCTTCAATGAGTTGCTTCGCTTGAGATGCTGTCTTTCCTTGGACTTTATATCCTCCTTGAACAGCAGCGGACTGCGGCAATAATCCTAAATGGGCAACTGTCGGAATACCTGCTTCTGTTAACAAGGCGATTTTATCAATAACACGCCCTGCTCCCTCTAATTTTAAAGCATCTGCATCCGTTTCTTGATACATGCGAATCGCTGTTTTTAGCGTCACATCTTCTGAACGATGGTATGAACCAAACGGCATATCAACGACGACGAATGTATCTGTTGCGCCTCGTCGAACTGCTTTTGCGTGATGAATCATATCATCGACAGTTACTTTCACTGTAGAATCATATCCGAGCACGACCATTCCGAGTGAGTCTCCGACTAAAATTGTATCGACTCCTGCCTGCTCTGCTAAACGTGCTGTCGGGTAATCGTACGCCGTAAGCATAACGATTTTCTCGCCTGCTTCTTTCATTTTTTTAAAATCTGTCGTAGTTTTCATTTCTTTTCCTCCTGTTTGGAAGGAATATGCCTATGTATGCGCTTCCGTTGCATGCCAAGACATTTCCGTCCTTGTCTTTTTCATGATCAAGGCAGATAACAATCGTTCAAACAAAAAAGCGATAGTGCAGCTCGCTTGATACTGCCCATCGCTTTGTACTATATCAAATTATATTTCTTTTGTACATCTTACGGCATTTGAGAAATATCTGCCGAATAAATCGAACGTACCGTACCGTCGTCTAAACGCATCTCTAATAAACCTTCATCCGAAATACCGATCGCTTCTCCTTCTAACACTTCATCAACGAGTGTCGCTCGAATGCGTTTTCCCGTCGTAATAGAATAACTTTCCCATAGTAAACGTATCGGTCCAAACCCTTCTCGTTCATAAATGTTTATATACTTTTCCATATATTTTAAAATCGCAGCGATAATCGGTGCTCTGTCCCATTTCTTCCCGGTCTTCATTCGAAGTGATGTTGCAATATCGTTTAATTCTTCCGGGAAATCAGTTGGCTTTTGGTTAATATTCATTCCGATTCCTACAATAATTGCCTGAATACGATCAGGTTCTGCCTGAAGCTCTGTTAAAATACCTGTTAATTTTAATTGGTCGAGTAAAATATCATTCGGCCATTTAATTTGAGCTTCAACGCCTGTCACTTCCTTTAGCGCTTGGATAATAGCAACAGCTGTTACTAAAGTTACTTGCGGTGCCTCCTGAAACGTTAAATCCGGACGAAGAATGACACTCATCCAAATGCCTGAACCTTTCGTTGATTCCCATGGACGCGAGAGACGTCCTTTTCCTGCAGTTTGTTCCTCAGCAATAACGACTGTACCGTCTGGAGCTCCTTCTTGCGCGAGCTGATGAGCAATTAATTGAGTCGATTCGCACGATTCATATGTCTGAATTACTCGTCCATAACGTTCTGTTTCAAGCAATGGAGCGACATGTGCCTTTTCAATACGGTCAGGGAAATCATGAAGTACGTATCCTTTTTTGCGGATCGATTCAATTTGATACCCTTCTGTTTCTAACTCTTTGATCCACTTCCATACAGCTGTTCGGCTCAGTCCTAGTGTATCTGCCATTTGTTGACCTGATACAGGCTCTCCTTCTTCTTCCATTAATAATTGTAATACTTTATCTTTCGTCGTCACGTCGTCGGATCCACTCCTTTAATTGTTCCGCGTCATTTTCTACATTACCTTCCACTATTGCTCGTTCCATCTCATCGAGTAATTCTCCGAGCCACGGTCCTCCTTTTCGCCCAAGAAAAGTCATCACGTCACGACCGGTCATTGCGAGGTTTTTCTTCGAACGAATAGGTAATTCTTTTTGAAGTTTTTGAATTTCTTCTAGCGTTAAATGATGTTCACCATCATACGCTCTCCATGATTGTACGATACTCACTATTTGTTCATCGTATGTATACAAATCATATCGTGTCGGTAAGCCGCGTTTCATCGCTAATTGCTGTACACTTTTTGCAAATTTCTTTTCTTCATTCGACCATTTGTACGCACGGCCCAATGCCGAAAGAGATACTTGAAAATAACGTGCCCAAGTCACCCAACGTTCTAGCGGATGCATTCCTACTAATCGGTCCGGATAGTCAGTGTCCATTTTACCTTCTGAAAAAACAGGCAGTACATCGATGAATCCAACCATTTGTGCTTCCATCCATGCTCGTTTTTCATAAGGTGCGACCGCCCACTTATCAAACTCTTCCTTCATTCGTTCACGTGCAATATGCTGAAACAATTGTTTCTTTTTTTGAATCGCTTGAGCCGTCTTACTTTCTAATTGATAACCGAAGCGAGCGATGAATCGGAAAGCACGCATCATACGAAGAGCGTCTTCTTGAAACCGTTCCTCTGGATTGCCTACAGCTCGAATGATATGCAAATCAATATCTTTTTCACCGCCGAAAGGATCGATCAACATTCCTTCTTTCGTCAAAGCCATCGCATTCATTGTAAAGTCTCTTCGTCGCAAATCTTCTTCTAAAGAACGGACAAATCGCACTTCTTTTGGACGACGATAATCGACATACTCTGATTCTGTTCGATACGTTGTCACTTCTAATTGCTCGCCTTTTTCTAAAACTAAAATGGTGCCATGTTCTTTTCCGACAGGTACTGTTTTTGGAAATAATGCTTCAACTTCCTCTGGCGTTGCACTCGTAGCAATATCGATATCTTTCGGGCGTTCCTTTCGAACATAATCACGAACAGCTCCTCCAACATAGACAGCTTCATATCCTGCTTCTTCTAATTTTTCTAGTACGTAATGACTCGCCTTCGTTCCGATCATCGTTTCATCACCCGACGATAGAGCGCTTCATACATATCAACGATTTTTTCAGAAGAAAATTGATGTGCGGTCTCCAATGCTCGTTTGGAAAACTGCTCTCTTTTTTCTTCGAATTGTAATAAATCGAGCGCATAAGCAGCTACAAGTTCTGGATCATCTAATGGTACGAGATAACCATTTTCACCATGTTGAACGACTTCTGGAATACCACCAATATCTGTCGCAACAACAGGGACACCTGATGCAAAAGCTTCCAAAATCACAAGTCCAAACGCTTCTTTATCAGATAAATGAAACATGAGATCGCTCATAGAAAGCAACTCGCGTAAATCTTTTCGTTTTCCTGTAAAAATAACATCTTCTTCTAGTCCTAACGTTTGCACTTGACGCTCGATCGCTTCTCTTTCTGGACCATCTCCGACGAGAATGAGTTTCGCTTTTTCAAATGAGCGTACGACACGAAAACTATCGACGATATAATCGATACGTTTTACTCGTCGAAAATTCGATATATGAATACAAACTTTCTCATCTTGTGCAATACCGAACTTCTTACGCAATTGTTCATCAGATGAATGATCTACGTAGTATGCTTCTTCATCAATAAAGTTGTAAATCGTTTCAATGTCTTTTTCTGGCTGAATATAATGATACGTCTCTTCTTTTAAAGCGTCTGAAACCGCCGTTACTGCGGTTGATTTTTCAATCCCATAACGAACAGTATCTCTTAAATGTGCGTCTCGTCCTAAAATGGTTACATCTGTTCCGTGAAGTGTCGTCACCATCGGAATATCTGATTTCGCCATATCTTTTCCTAATGCTGCAGCGATTGCATGCGGCACTGCATAATGTACGTGTAATAAATCGAGCGATTCTTCTTCAATCACTTGAGCGATTTTATTCGCAAGCGCAATATCATACGGCGGGTATTTAAATACTGCATAATGTTCAATCGCGACTTCATGAAAATGAAGCCGCGGTTGATTTTTTTCATAGCGGTACGGTTCACCTGATGCAATAAAGTGAATCGTATGTCCGCGTTTTGCCATCATCTTACCGAGTTCGGTTGCGACGATCCCTGAACCTCCAACCGTCGGATAACAAATTACTCCGATGCGTAATGACACAAAAATTCCTCCTTACAATAAATGTTCAAGTCCATAAATAAATTGTCGTTTTGCAACTGCTGCTTGAACACTTAAAATAATTCCTTTTTTAAAGCTTGCTCGATCGAATGAGTCGTGACGAATCGTTAACATCTCTCCTTCGCCACCGAACATTACTTGCTGATGAGCAAGTAATCCATTTAAACGTACACTATGAATCTTCATCCCATCGATGTCTGCCCCACGTGCTCCTGCAAGCTTTTCTTCTTCGTTTGGATGCCCTTGAATATGTGGCTCTCGCACTTCTTGAATAAGTTGAGCTGTTTTCGTTGCTGTTCCACTCGGTGCATCAAGTTTTTCATTGTGATGCATCTCAATAATTTCGACATCACCTAAATGCTTCGCTGCTCGGCGAGCAAAGTCCATCATCAAGACTGCTCCAATTGAGAAGTTCGGCGCAATAATGACACTACGGTCGACTTCTTCTGCTAATTCTTTTAATTGCATAACCGCTGCGTCTGTCAAACCACTCGTTCCAATAACAACGTGCAATTTACTTTTTAATGCTGTTTTCGTATTTTCAAACACCGCATCTGGCTGTGTCACATCAAAGAAAATCGTCGGTGCTACTTCATCAATGGCCTTACTTAAATCTGTATAAATTGGAATACCATCGTAATCGACGACTTCCCCATCACGTAAAAATTTCCCCTCATGCTTATAGTCAAAAGCGGCGATCACACGCATTCCATCTGTTTCATTGATTGCTTCAACGACAGTTTTACCTAAACGTCCACGTGCTCCTGCAACAATTACATTCATCATTGACATATCTATCATTCCCCTTCTTTTTTCGTCCAGCGGTTAGCATCACGCGTTTCAAATTTATTCATAACACGAGCTAACGCATGGTTTAAGTTTACATCTTCTACGTTCGCTAAACAAATTAAAACGAATAACAAATCCCCAAGTTCTTCTTCCATTGAACTTTCATCTTCTGTTGATTTTTTCTTTTTCATCCCGTGAACGTGTTGTACTTCACGTGCGACTTCTCCAAGTTCCTCCGTCAAACGCGCAACGAGTTCCATCGGCGGAAAATATCCTTCTTTAAACTGTGATATGTATGCATCTACTGTTGCTTGCATTTCTTCCATCGTTCGTTTTGTCATTTAATCACCTCACATCGTTAATTATACGCATTTTTCAAAAAATATTCAGCGATGACTACTTTTAAAAGAAAAAACGCTCAATGAGTAAACTCATTAAGCGTTCATCTTATTCGTCGCGTCCAGTGAAAATCAATAAAAGACGGACAAGTTCAAGTACTGCTACAACTGTTGCTGCGACATATGTCATCGCTGCAGCTGTTAATACTTTACGTGCTTGTGGCTCTTCACTTTGACCGATGATATTCATCGAAACGACTTGATCCATCGCTCGCTTCGATGCATCAAACTCTACCGGTAATGTTACGAGTTGGAATAAAACCCCTACTGCCATCAATGCAATACCGACACCGAGCATCGTATTTGAGAAAAACAAACCGATCATAATGAAAATCCATGACGCATTCGACGTCAAGTTCACTGCAGGGACCATTTTATGACGGAAACGTAAAAAGCTATAATCTTCCGCATCTTGAATCGCATGTCCCACTTCGTGAGCGGCAACAGCTGTTCCTGCAACAGATGGTTTATCATAGTTGTCTGGTGACAATGATACTGTTTTGCTCAGTGGGTTATAGTGATCGGACAAAAAGCCTTCTCCGCGTACAACACGGACATTGTGTAAACCGTTTTCATCTAAAATTCGGCGAGCAACTTGTGCTCCTGTCATCCCTGAAGTAGACAATACTTTCGAATAACGCGTATACGTTATTTTCACTTTATATTGCGCATAAAGTGGCAGCGCAATAATTAATACTAAATAAATAAGAAATGTTGCATTCATCTTATCTACTCCTCTCCTTATAACACGTTCATTTTATAGCGTTTCCTTCAAGAAGGCAATCATTATACTTTTGACGTTTCCGCCACATAATATTCCATACGGCAAGAGCTAATACAGTCATCGATAACCAAAAAGTGAAATAACCGATTTGTGGCAAATAATCCATCAATGAAAAATAGATAGGCATTTGACCAAAAACATAATCAATCACATCGTTATGCAATGTCCATACGGCGGCAAATGTGAAATGAATCCAAGTAAAATGATACGCTCGCCAATAAAGAATTGCTTGCACAGCCATTAAACCGTGAGAGATGATCAACATCCATCCGACAAATCCGAGACTATATCCTTGAGCAAGCGTTAGAAAATTCATAACTACTGCCCATATGCCATATTTGATCAATGTAACAAATGCGAGCGCTTCGACCCATTTCCATTCTTTTTTCAACAACCATCCAAAAAGAGCAAGCGTAAAAAACAAGCTCGCTGTCGGGCTATCCGGAACGAAAAGTAAGAAATACCAATCCGTTCGTTCTAATTGTGGAATGTACCAATAATAGCCGTACAATGTTCCAAGAGCATTCACGACGAGTAATAATTGCAATGTTTGACGATGATATAAAAAAGTGCGCAATGTCGTAAGTATTGTCATCGGTCACTTCTCTTTCGCTAACGTTGCCAAACGTTGCCACTTTTCTGTCCAATAAAGAAATGCTTCTTCATTTTTTTCATCAAGCGCTCGATCAATTTGACGTTTCACTTCATCACGTTCAAAAGCATCTGTCGTTTCTAAAATGACACGCTCAACAGAAACACGATCTTTTGCTCGCTGAAGTTCATTGACAGGCATGTACGGATGTTCTACTGCAACAGCAGCATACTGTGGTGACTGCGATCTTCCTGGAAATTGAAACTCTAAATAAAACGGCTCTTCCTCTGACATTTGAAGATCGTGAAAAGCTTTTTCTACTTCAGTTGTCCAAACAGTCCCCTTTTTAAATTGAAAAGTGACTTGACCATCTTCCCACATAATTTGGGCCGCTCGCGGACAATAAATGGCATCCGTCGTAAAATGGATATGTGCGAGGCGCTTTTGATCGTGCAATAAAAAATTTAAAAACCACACAATCGACCGCTTTCTCACGTGATACGTATCGATAAACCAGCGAATGAACGATGCTTTTTCATTCGTCGTTACGAAGTCCATCTTCTCAACTCCTATCTTCTAACCAATTTCTCCATTCCCATTCATTTGAATCTAATGCAACGAGACGCTCAGCTACACTTACTAATCGATCGTGCTGGCCATCTTCTCGTAAAAATGCGGCATACGCTCGTAAAAAGATGAGGTCATCTTGTAAATAAGGAGCTGCTTCTTCAAAAGTTTTTGCTGCTTCTTCATATGCTTCTTCCCGATCGTATGCTTTCGCTAACATAAATGAAAGATCTGGCGTTAATAAGACGTGCGGGGCTGTTAAAAGTTCGATAAGTGCATCATCATCTTCTCTTCGCTCATAAATAGCGGCAAGTGCAAGAAGGGCCTCTGTATATTCAGGATCTAAGACGAGAGCTTCTTCAAAATGCCGAATAGCCTCTTCTTCTTTTTGTAACTTTAACGCTATTTTCCCGGCAGCATTGTGCAACTCTTTATTAAATGCATCTCGGCGAATTCCTGCTTCATAAATTTCGTACGCTTCTTCATTTTGCTCCATTAAGCTGTGAGCATGTCCGAGCAAATAATATGCTGAGAAGTAGTCGGGATCCATTTCTAACACACGTTCTAACGGCTTCGTCGCTCGTTCAGGATGACCACTTTGTACTTGAACATAAGCCATATCAAATAAATCATCAGGTGTCGCATTTTCTTCAACTACTTGTTCAAAATATTCTGTTGCCTCTTCGTAAGCGCCTCCCGCGCGATGTGCTTCTGCTAAACGTTGAACGATAGAAACATTCCCGATTGTCTCATGTCCTGCATTTTGTAAAGTTTCATACATTCGGATTGCTTCCCGATTGTTTCCGATTGCTAAAGCTGTTTCTGCATAAGCAAACTGAATGATCGGTTCTCCTGGTGCACGTTGATACGCTTCATTCACTTTTTGCATCGCAACTTCTGTCATACCGAGCATCCCGTAATAATCAGCTTCAATAAGCAACACTTGAAGATATACTTCATCTTCTCGATCTACTTGTTCTAAAAGTAAAAGCGCCCCGTCTTCGTCACCAAGTTCAATTAATACTTGAGCTTCATCAACTTTTAATTGCTCCATCTCTGGCAATGCTTCACGTAAAGCGCGATACATACTTACAGCTTCCTCAAAAAAACCATAGGCAATATATGCTTGAGTGACGTCATACGCTTCCATCCACTGTTTATTTTGTAAAAGCTCATTCGCTTTTTTTCTTACTTCTTCAAATTGTCCATCGATGAGTAGTTGTTCAATTGTTTCCATCGATCTTCGCCTCCTCATAGTATCAAACGTTCATTGTACGGCGATTAACGAACGGTTTCAAGGTCTTTTGCAAACTGTGGATAAGAAATAGCAATACAATCTGTATTTGTAATCGTTGTTTCTCCTACTGCTCGTTGCGCAGCAATCGCCGCCATCATACCGATCCGATGATCACCATAAGTATCTACTACTCCACCTGTAAGAGACGTTTTCCCTTGGATACAAAATCCATCTTCAAGTGGCTCAATCTCCGCACCAAATGTACGTAACACGTCAACAACAGCTTCGATACGATCTGTTTCCTTGACGCGTAACTCTTCAGCTTGACGAATCATTGTCGTTCCTTCTGCTTGTGTCGCAAGTAGTGCAATAAGTGGTAATTCATCAATTACGCGTGGAATCAAGGCTTCATCATTTAATGTCATCGCGCGTAACGGGGCATAACGAATACGAATATCGCCATAAACCTCGCCCGTCTTCGTCACATTCGACAGTTCTATATTCGCTCCCATTTCTTGCAAAACGTCAATAATGCCTGTTCGTGTCTCATTCAATCCAACGCGTCGTAAAATTAAATCACTTCCTGGTGTAATTGCCGCACCGACTAAAAAGAATGCTGCCGATGAAATATCTCCCGGAACGACGACCTTTGCTGGCTGTAATCGGACAGGACCGTCTATACTTACTGACAATCCTTCTTCACGTACGAAAACACCGAAGTTTTCTAATAAACGTTCTGTATGATCCCGTGTTTTCGCGCGTTCGACAACAGTCGTTGTCCCTTCTGTATGTAATCCTGCTAATAAAATAGCCGATTTCACTTGAGCGCTCGCGACAGGAGACTGATAAACGATAGGTTCTAATGTTTTTCCTCGAACAGTTAACGGTAACTGCTCTATATCTCCTTCAATTAACGCCTTCATCTGACGTAAAGGAGTCGTAATACGATTCATTGGACGTGCACGTAAATATTGATCACCTGTAATCGTTGCCTCAAGAGCTGACGGGGCAAGTAAACCGAGTAAAAGACGCGCTGTCGTACCGGAATTTCCCGCATCAAGTGGCTGCGTAGGGGTTTCCCACGATTGAAAACCATCGCTAGTAATCGAAACATCCGTTCCCTCGACATCAATTGAAACACCGAGTTGTCGAAAAATAGAGACGGTATTCAAACAATCTTCCCCTGTTAAAAAATTTTCTACTGTCGTCGTCCCATTCGCTACCGCACCAAACATTATCGCTCGATGAGAAATCGACTTATCGCCAGGTACTTGTAACTCTCCTCGATACGTTGCCTTTCCTCCTGTTAATTGCCAATTCGTCATTACAACCCCTCCTACAAAATATGCATACTATAATCTGTCTCTTCTTCAAGTACATCTCTTGCCCGACGACGATCATCCGCTGTTTGAAAACTAATCACTAAAATCCCGTACACGTCTGTACGCGTTTCGACAATACGAATGTTCGTAATACTAATGTTCGCATCTGCTAAAATTTTCGTCACTTCTGAAATCGCTCCTGCATGGTCAGGAATGTCGATATGTAAGTCAAATGTCATGTATAACGCGCCTTGAGTTGCACCACGAAATGTTGAAGGTAACGAATCTCGATATGTTTTAGCCTCTTTGAAAAACTGTAAAATTTCATCCGAATCGTTTCGTTCCAATAAACGATAAACATCGTCCATTTTTTCATGCCAACGATCAAATAGACGCATGAGCTCTTCTCGGTTTTGCAACGTAATATCTCGCCACATTTTCGGATCTGAGGAAGCAATACGTGTTAAGTCACGAAAACCTCCCGCTGCGAGACGCGCAATAAATGGTTGCTCCTTCTCTTCTATCGCCAATTGTCCTACTAAAGATGAAGCGATTACGTGAGGGAAGTGACTAACCATCGCTGTCATACGATCATGTTCTTTTGCGGACAAGCGAACAAACTTCCCTTTTGTCGGTGCGAGTAAGGATTCTAAAATGTCTGCTTCTGGCTCATCTTCGTCTCTTCCTGTTAAAATATAATACGCATTTTCAAAAAGGTGCGCTTTCGCTGCATGCAAGCCACTTTTATGCGAACCAGCCATTGGATGCCCGCCGATGAAAGTAATCCCTCTGTATAACAATGGTTCAGCCGCTGCCATGATCGGTTCTTTTGTACTTCCTGTATCCGTTAAAATAACTCCCTCTTGAAACTGCCACTCTTCTTCTGTCGCTCGTTCTAAATAATGGACTGTCGTATTAACAGGTGTCGCAAAAATAACGATTTGAGCTCGTTCTATTGCCTCTTTTGCACTCGGCGCAATTTCATCAATCATATCGCGACGATAAGCTTCATCAATCGTTTTATACGAGCGATCAAAACCTATTACATGAGGTGGGTTGTCGTGACGTCGTAAAGCGAGACTGAGTGACCCACCGATTAATCCTAATCCGATAATTGCTACTTTTCTTTCCATTAGTTCCCCTCTTTATTCATCAATAGTTCTAACTGTTCGAAAAATAAATCATTTTGCTCTTTTCGACCGATTGTAATACGAAGATATCCAGGTGTTCCGAGTAAATGACCTGCACGAACGATAATTCCTCGCTCTAATAATTGTTGAGCAATTTCTCGATCATCCGATGGAGACTCCATCAACACAAAGTTTGTCGACGATGGATAGATATGAAGACCGTGACGCTCGGCAAAATGAACATAACGTAATTTTTCATCTTCATTCATCGCTCGACAATGTTCAATAAACGTGACATCCTTTAACGCGACTTGCGCTGCTTTATGAGCTGGGCGGTTATTGTTGAACGGATTTCGTACTTTATTAAGCTCTGCAATTAGTGACGGATGCCCCATACCATAGCCGACACGAAAAGCCGCAAGTCCATATGCTTTCGAAAATGTGCGCAACGTTAATAAGTTCGGAAATTCTGAAAGCCACGGAATTGGATTGTATCGGCGTTCATCAGCAATATATTCATAATATGCTTCATCTAAAACGACGAGAACTTCCGATGGGACTTGTTGAATAAATGCATATAACTCTTCTTCTTCTAACATGTTACCTGTTGGGTTATTCGGATTACAAATCCAAAGAACTCGTGTATTTGCATCGATTGCTTCAATCATCGCCTCTACATCGTGATCTCCTGACTGTAAAAGTGGGATCTCTTTCACTTCTGCTCCTTCAATACGTGCGTTATGTGCATATTGAGGAAAGCTAGGTGTAGGTACGACTGTATTCGTTCCAGGTTCAAAAAATGTACGAGCAATAACTGTAATCAATTCGTCCGAACCATTTCCAAAGACGAGTTGATTTTCATCGACTCCCCATTTATGAGCAACATCTGTACGTAAGCTCGTCGCATTAGCATCTGGATACAACTCAAATCCGCATGTAATCTGCTGCATTTCACGATAAACTTCTTGTGAACAGCCATATGGATTTTCATTCGATGCAAGTTTGACAATATGATGCAATCCATATTCTCTTTCTGTTTCTTCAATCGGCTTCCCCGGTTTATACGGTTCCATTTCACGTAAAACATTTTTAACTTTCATCATTCCATTTCCCCCTCAGTTAAGTCTGGACGTAATCGTACTGCCTCGTTTTGATAAATATGTTCAATCTCTTGTTGCATCTTCGACGAATTGACGTTCATCAATACACGAATACATTGTGTAATCGCCCCTGGAACGTCCATTTCATGGGTACACATAACAGGTACGTATTTCCATCCTTCAATTGACCGAATCGCACGTGCTGGAAATACACTCGTTAAATCGGGTGTCGTCGATACAAGAACCGATGCAATTTCTTCTGGCGCTACGTCATTTTTCTCCGTCATTTCTAAGACGAGTTGTTCCGTCGCTTCTAAAATAAGTGCAGGTTCATCTTTTACTACTGTCGTTGCTCCTCGAATACCTCTCATCATATACTCAGCCCCTTTATCAATGTTCTTAATGTATGAAATGCTTCTTCACTTTCACTTTTCGTTACTTTCGTTACGAAAGGTTCCCCAATTTGTCGTAAAACGACGAAATGAATCTCCCCATAAGATGCTTTTTTATCTTTTTGCATATACGAATAAAACGTATCGAAATCAGTGTCAAAGATTGGATCGTAACGATATCCTTGCTTCAATGAAAACAGTAAAAACTCCTCTGTTTCCTCTCGCGTCACATTTCCATAATGTTCACTCATGACTAAGGCATACCCCATGCCGATCATAATACATTCCCCGTGACTCATATCACCGAAGTTCGTCACAGCTTCTACCGCATGTCCAAATGTATGACCAAAGTTTAAAAACTTACGAGTTCCTCGTTCAAATGTATCTTCTTCAACAATTCGTGCCTTAACATCTACACCTCGAATAAGTCGTTTTGGTAAAAGTTCTGCCGACGGTTTCACGAAAGAAGGATCACGTAACAATTCTTTCGTCC
The DNA here is from genome assembly GCA_030149685.1 of Bacillaceae bacterium. The sequence goes on from JASLGI010000010.1 coordinate 31,576, forward strand.
ATATACGATCAGATATGTAAGCATGCTTAATTAACTCAGCCATTCCCGAACGCCATTCTCTCATAGGAAGTGTTTCGAATAAGTCCGTATCAAAAACGACTGCTTCCGGTTGATAAAACGCACCGACCATATTTTTTCCTAGTGGTAAATTAATAGCTGTCTTTCCCCCGACAGCACTATCATGAGCGAGTATTGTCGTCGGCCATTGAATAAATGAAATCCCTCGCATATACGTTGCAGCGACAAATCCGGTTAAATCACCGACCGCACCTCCGCCAAATGCAATCAACAAGGAGTTTCTTGTTAGCCGATGTTCTAATAAGTAGTTTTGCACGCCTTCATAAACAGCGAATGTTTTACACGCTTCGCCTTTTGGTACGACATAATAAATGATCTCTAATTGATGCTTAGAAAATAACTGTTGAAGAGCTGTTTCATATAAAGAAAAAACAGTCTCATCAACAATCATGGCGATACGATCGTACATCTGTAACATTTCTTTCTGTTCAGCAACAAATGTATCGATAGCACCTTTTGCAATAATAACTTCATACGACTTCTCTGGTAAATGAACCTTTAACTGCTCCATATTAAAACTCCTCGACATATGTCATATGACGCGCAACGTTTTCTTTCAATGTATCTATAGTATCTGCGTGGAACTGTTCAACAATTGCTTTAGCAACTTCTGTTGCAATCACATTTTCAGCAACGACACTTGCAGCAGGTACTGCACAAGGATCACTTCGTTCAATTGTTGCAACGAACGGTTCCTTCGTTTCGATATCAACACTTTCAAGCGGTTTATACAATGTCGGGATCGGCTTCATGACACCTCGAACAACGACGGGCATACCTGTCGTCATACCACCTTCTAATCCTCCAAGACGATTCGTTTTACGGTAATAACTACGTTCTTCATCCCAAGCGATTTCATCATGCACTTCGCTTCCCCAACGACGAGCCATTTCAAATCCGATACCGAATTCAACACCTTTAAAGGCATTAATGCTCATCATCGCTCCTGCAAGCTTAGCATCCATTTTTCTATCTGCTTGAACATAACTACCGACACCCGGAGGCATGCCATAAACGACTACTTCAACGATTCCACCTAATGTATCGCCACGTTCTTTCGCTTCATCAATTGCTCGCATCATTTTTTCTGCTGCAATCGCATCTGCACAATAAACAGGGTCTTCTTCAACAATTGCACGAAGCTCATCGACTGTCTTCGTTTCATATGTCGATCGTTCGGCGACAATTCCACCGATTTCTGTGACATGAGCAACTGTTTCTATTCCGAGTGTACGCAATAACTGTTTCGCCACAGCCCCAATTGCAACTCGCATTGTCGTTTCGCGAGCGCTCGAACGTTCTAACACATTTCGAAGGTCTCGGTGACCGTACTTCATTCCTCCGACTAAGTCTGCATGTCCTGGACGTGGACGGCTAATTTGACGACGAACCTCACTTGGATCAATATGTTCTGGAAGTGGCTCAATGCCCATAATATTCGTCCAATGTTTCCAATCATCATTTACGACTGTTAATGTCACTGGTGAACCAATCGTTTTTCCATGACGTACACCCGATGTAATTTCTACACGATCTTTTTCTATTTGCATTCGTCGACCTCGCCCATAACCTCCTTGACGACGCTTCAATTCATAGTTAATCATTTCAGCAGTTAACTCCATCTGTGCTGGTAAACCTTCGATAATCGCTGTTAATTGTGGACCATGTGACTCTCCAGCTGTAAAAAATCTCATTTTCCTTCCTCCTTCATTTATGTAAAACGACTACTCTCTTTTTGTGTAATCAACATTTTCTTTCTTTTCAGAAAACAAAAAAGAGCTTTATATATAGAAAAAAGAGCGTAGCATCTACTGCTTACGCTCATTTGCTATCAATCATTTACTATTCTTCATACTATCTATCGACAATATGCATGAATAGATGTAGCGAAATGAGCGCAGATATAATAATACCCACGATAACGAACGTCTGTCGTTGTACGAATAAATCGATTCATTTGCTACACACCCTTCCTAAAAAAGCAATCTTTTCACTATTCTAGCACGAATAGATGAAACGTTCCATATATTTTCGAAGAAAGCGCTCATGCGAGAAAAAACGCACGACGAATCGTGCGTTTTTTTATTTTAATTTTTGGTAGAAAAATGTATCAATTGGCTCTAAATGATAACGTTCAGGATCAAATATTTGTTCTGTACTGCCTACAAATAAAATCCCCCCTGGACGCAATGCCTTTGAAAATCCTTGATAAATTTGATCTTTCGCTTCTTCTGTAAAATAGATCATCACATTCCGACAAACAATTAAATCGTATCCAAACCCGTATCGATCCTCGAGCAAATTATGTTGACGAAATGTTACCGTTCGCTTAATTTCATCGACGACTTGGTAATGATTTCCTTCCTCATTAAAATAACGTGCTAACATTTCTTTTGGTACATCTTTAATTGCTCGATCATTATAAAGACCGACTTTTGCCCGTTCTAATGCCCCTTCATCTAAATCAGTTGCTTCAATACGAACGTCGCGTAAAGGCATATGATTCGATAACACCATCGCTAACGAGTAAGGTTCTTCGCCTGTCGAGCAAGCCGCACTCCACACTTTCAAACGGCGACTTTCTTCCATCAATAATGGAATCATCCTTTTGTCTAAAACGTCCCAACGTTTCGGATTGCGATAAAACTCTGATACATTAATCGTCATTCGATCTAAAAATTCTTCCATCATTAAAGGATCTCGATCGATCGCATCAAAATATTCAACAAAATTATCGTAACCACGCTTGCGATAAAGAGATGTCAAACGACGTTTCATTTGAGCTTCTTTATACAAAGATAAATCAATTCGTGTTTTACGCTTCACTTTTTGAATGAATTGTTCATAATCACTCATGATATTTTTTCCTTCCTTTCTTTATCTACTTTCCGACAGAAGACACCCACTTCAAAAAATATGAAGGGCGCAGCCCAATGAGTAAGTGGGTATGAATGTCGGTAGGCGTTAGCCTAAAAGCTAGTCTTATTGAGTATTTTCATCTATAATATATTCAGTGTTAGTTAGATAGAAAGACTGTCATCACAATGAAGTTAGATAGTAATAATCATTCCATCAAAAACCACGATGTGATTGGTATCTAACGCAGGACAGAATCTAAAAAAAGAAGCCGAAAGACTTCTAACCGTAGGGACTACGGGGATAGCCTAATCAATTAGCGTTCGTTAGAAC